>JAAXGF010000007.1 GCA_012267605.1 Alphaproteobacteria bacterium
ACATCCACCGGGACCATTGTCCCAACTACTCAGCGAATGGCCGAGCCAGGGTCAAACCTTGCCTATTTTCGCCGTGGGTGATGACGACCGCTCATTGGGTTGAAACAGTCGAAATCGCCTCAAACCTCCGCCGTTGGGGGTAGAGAGGTCGCGTTTGGTGGTGAGCGGGATAGGCAGAATCTAGCCAATAACGAAACTCCGGTTGGGTCAAATATTCTTTTCCGCCACCCAAACTTCGCATCGTCAAAGCACGTCTATGCGGAAAAGATTCCCAACTTATGAGATATTCAAGGCGGCGGCAAATCAGGGCGAACTAATTACGTGCGCGCGATGTTGGGCGAACCCGAATCACCGGATTGTCAGCTACGACTCGGTCGGTTGGTATCGTAATTTTTACTGACGAGCTCGGCTCCTAGGGGAGCAGTAAACGTTTTGAACCAAAAAAGGAAATCCCTATCGGGATGTCATCGGTTCTGGAAAAGCGGCCCAGACGCTTCACTAGTATTGGAAAATCTTACACCGAAAAGTTTGCATTAAAGTCCTTCGGTCTGCCAGAGACATTTGGTTTCCCTTGGTGACTGGCGATATCCACGTAATCGAAGTATTGCTAATATTTACATATCGGCTTTTTTCACGTTGTGGGCTGCCTACAAAAACAAATTCGCAACGAATTTTAGATAATGAGAAAAGGGGAACCATACGGGAAATGGTCGGTGAATTGCTTCGAGTGCAAGATGCTGGGGTCACGATCCGTTCCACATGCATCCCGAACGGAGCGGAAAAACGCTCGAAATATGCGGGATGTTGGGACCATTGGCCTTGCTATACATACTGACGGTGTATTCGGAAAACTCGTGGTAACGGAGCTCACGGTGATTGTTCGGCTAAGGGTAGGGCTTTGTTAAATCCCTTGAGGTCTTTTTTGGTTTTCGTTGTAACGGCGCCGCTCGTACTGACGCCCGTAAGTGCACAAGAGCCTGGTTTCGGCGGTCGGGACGATGACGAGCCCAAAGTCTCGGAGCACGAGATTGAATTCGACGGCGCGGGTTTCATCCCTAATCGCTTGGAAATTATGGTCAACGACCACGTGATATTCGTGAACCGCTCGGGCGATTTTGTCCGGCCGGCCTCGAATATCCACCCGACCCACGAGATCTATCCGGACTTCGACGCGAAAGAGGGTATCGAGCCAAGCGAGTCTTGGAGCTTTGTCTTTGATCGTCCCGGCGAATGGTACTTTCCCAACCACCTGCGGCCGAGCCAGGGCGGGCTTGTCGTGGTGCAAGGTGGTGACGTATCAACTGCGAGCGGACGTACCGAGCTGGTGGCCCCGGAGAAGTTTGACTTCGAGCCCTTGAGCGGATTCACTCTGGCGGAAGTCCACAGCATCTTGTTGGATGACGACTATCTTGCCCAGGTGATCAGGACCTTTGGGCCGGCAGCCGTCGTGGACGAACTGTCGCGCAGTTCAGAACAGTTAGGGATCGACGGTCACCAGCGGGCACATTATCTCGGCCGCCTGGCCTACAATGAGTTCGGCCCGTCCGCGTTTTCGCTCTCTAGCCATGAGTGTATGTCGGGAAGCCTGCATGGTGCAACAGAGGCCATGTTGCATGAGCGCGGCACGACCGACGTTTCCGGCGATGTAAACTCGATCTGCGGCGGAGCCAAGGGCCGATTTTTCCGTCACCAGTGCATCCACGGAATTGGTCATGGCCTACTTGGACAACTTACGATTTGCATCAAGCCCTGGCGATCTGTGCAAAACTGGAGAACCCTCAGCACGGCGTCGTCGACGCGAACTCATGCTACAGTGGAGTCTTCATGGAAAACGTGGTCGGAGGGCTATCGGGGGCAATGGGGCACGTCACGAACTATCTTTCCGAAGACCCCCATTTCCCATGCAACATACTTGATCAAAAGTACGTCGGCGCCTGTTATTATTATCAGACAAGCCACATCATGCGTCTGGTCCGAAATGACTTTCGTGATGTCGCGATCGTTTGCGCCGAGGCACCGGACCATGCGCGTTTCAGCTGCTTTTCCAGCATGGGCCGGGACGTTGGCGCCGCGGCGAAACTCCGCGGTCATGACGCCGAGCTCGCAATAAAATATTGTGGCTACGTGCTCGCGCCAGAATATCGCGTTGCATGTATCCAAGGCGCGGTTACCAACTGGTTTTGGGAGGCGCGTAGCGCAGATTCGGCGTTAGCCTTTTGTCGCACCCTGAGCGACAACCTAGCCAAGGATCACTGCTATGACTCGATTATGCGGTAGGCGAAGCAAATCCTGAGTCCCGTCGCATTGAAGGAGTTTTGTTCCGCCATAGAACCCGGCTACCACTACCGCATCCCGGTAAATGAATTGTTGGTTCAAATGGCTAGGTCCATTAACCCGTTCTCCGACCACGACATTACACCCGACGAGGTCTCCGGGTTTGCCCTCTGCCGCCGGCCCGCGCCTCCTATCGACCGTCTTATCGCGCATATGGTTGGCTGGATCGATACGAAGTAGATCAAACTAAACATGTGAGATTTTTGCGCTTTACCCGTTGGCGGATCGACGATCTTCTGGCAGCTCGTTGGAGTGTTGCCGCCGTGGCGGCCAGCGGGTCACTTTTTAGACAGGAAACAACGATGACTGACATTGGCATGCAAATGAGTGAGCCGACGGCGCTGACTGACGCTGAGCTAGAGATGGTTCAAGGAGGATACCGCAAGTACCAACTGACAAACGGTTTCACACCCACCACTGGCGTCACTCCAAAAGATGAGGAAATTGGTGTGACACCCAAAGAGGAAGAAATCGGCTTTAACATTTCGCAGTAAATGGCGGATTACGAAGTTAACCTATGGCTTGGGAGCGGGCGCTCCTTGAAAAGGGCGTCTGACTCTCACAACCATCCACGAACGAAATCCTCAATTCATGTGCCCAAAGTGGCAGCAGTGGGTCAACTGCCGTCAAAATTCGGTCTTGGTGAGCACGGCAGCTTGTTGGGGTTATACGGTCAATAATATTTCGCTTCAAAATTGCCCCTGAGGATGACACCCGTCACATACAGTCATTCCAGATGGATGTATAAACCACTTAGTTCAAATCACGGAACTGAGGGGGTTCAAATGTTTTATAATATGATGCGGACGTCTGCTGCGATGATGGCTATATGGGTTCTAGGTGTCCTAGCCCTGTGGATGGCCCCGCACAACGAGGCGGGCCAACGAATTGGCCAGAGCAATGAGCCAGCAATGGTTTACAGTGTTCAAGCCGATGCATCATTCATTTACCAGGATCAATCGGCGGAATTCACGGTTCCGGTAAGGAGCACACGACCCACAGTAATTTTCTAGCCGCTGTCTCAATTCCCGTGCCCTCCCCGGGTGAAATGAGAGAGTGAGCTATTGTATTTGACCCTCAGCCGAACTCTTTTGCCGCAGGCAATTGGTCAACCGGCTTCCCCTCCAGTTTCCGTATCTGCTCGTCCACCTCCCTTTTAGGCCTCTGCAACTCCATATCTGACATCTGGCTGATATTCACGGTGACCGTGGTATCCGCCTCCACCCTCTCATTGTATCCAAATAGGCGGGCGAGCATTGTCACCCCATGAGCCCTCCACCTTGGCCATATTCACCCTTGGCCTTGCTGGGGTGGGCTTTGTTAGGATGATGCCAGAATGCGCCACCTGGAGACCTCTAACCCGACTT
>JAAXGF010000367.1 GCA_012267605.1 Alphaproteobacteria bacterium
AGTGTCCATATTCCTGATTGGACTGCTCCGACCGTGGATGAAGAAAGGGACGACCGAGCAAAAGCAAATAATAAATATTTTTCTGCTGTAAAATGGTTGCTGGAATATACGAGAGACGAGAAGAAATTTCATTTGTTTCGATGGAAAATATTAAGTATGGATTTCGAAGGAATGTATTAGGACTAAAACCTTATGGTGTATTTTTTTCGTTTTTGTCCATAGCTTTTTCTTTTTATCAATTTTACGGCGTAGAGATAAATCGTATCTTTCCTGAAATGCTGCTACATTTAGCGGCGCTTGTCGTTTGCATCGTAATTTTTGCCTGGTGGCTCTTCTGCGTGAAGGGATCATGGGTGAGAGATGCAGGCGATGCTTATGCACGGGCTTTGCTTGCTACCTGTGAACTGCCTCGAGCTTGATGAACGACCCCTTAAATGCATCAGGCTATCTGCAAAAGGTGAACATTGTTCATCGCGGCGTTCTCGTGACCTAATTCACCTTGGGTCGTTGCGCTCCAAATGGCAGCTTGGGGTCAACAGGGGGCCAACACCGAAGTCGGAATAAGCGTCCGAACCGGACACCAGAGCAGCCGTCGGGTCGGATCAAAAAGCTAATGTTTTTCATATAGTCAGCATTCCCGCCTCGGTTAATCCAAATCCAATAAGGATCCCATTTTTGTCTATCACGTCGGCCACCGACCGCACCGTACAAGAAGGTCTGCCATAACCCAGTCCCGACCCACGACTTGTTGGACCGCTTGCCACGCTATGCCTTTGTTGACGTCGATGCGGCACCCCGCGTTGAATTATCGGATCTAGGGGTTCTCGGCCAAAACTTGTTCCATGGTCGTGCCCATGTCTGAGGGGCTAGGGGCGATGATGACGCCAGCCGATTTCAGAGTGTTTATTTTTTCTTCGGCGCTTTCGCCAACGCTGGCTATGACCGCGCCGGCATGACCCATGACTCGCCCTGGCGGCGCCGTCCGGCCAGCAACATATGCGGCCACCGGCTTGTTGACGTTTTCGCGGATGAAATCGGCCGCCTCGGCCTCTTGATGGCCGCCGATCTCACCGATCATCAATACGGCCTTGGTATCCTCGTCCGATTCGAAAAGTTCGAGAATGGAAACGAATGAGCTGCCGTTGATGGGATCACCACCGATGCCAACACTGGTGCTGACGCCGATTCCACGCGCCTTCATCTGCGACGCAGCCTCGTAACCGAGCGTCCCCGATCGGGCGATAATGCCCACGGTGCCGGGGATGAAGATATGGCCCGGCATAATCCCCATCAACGACTTGCCGGGGCTGATCACCCCGGCGTAATTTGGACCGATGAGGCACATACGTTCGCCTTCCGGCATTTGGTACAGATAACGTTTCACCATCATCATGTCCTGCGCCGGGATGCCCTCGGCGATGGCGACGCAAACCTTGATACCCGCATTCGCCGCCTCCATCACCGCATCCGCCGCGAATGGCGCCGGCACGAAAACAATGCAACTGCGCGCCCCGGTGGCGTTCACCGCTTGCTTCACAGTATCGAAGATCGGTTTATCGAGGAGAGTTTCGCCGCCCTTTCCTGGCGTTACGCCGGCCACGATGTTGGTTCCGTAGTCGATCATTTCCTGGGCATGGAATTTGCCAATTCGCCCGGTCATGCCCTGCACGATGATCGGCGTCGATTCTTCGATGAGAATGCTCATGCCCGTGCACCGATACAGGCTTCCGACGTTGAATTCTCGGCCTTCGTGGCAGCAACCACCCGCTCAGCAGCTTCACGCAAGTTCGTCGCGCCGATAATCGCCAGTCCGCTTTGCTCAAGCATCTGCCGCCCCAATTCGACGTGGGTGCCAGAAAGGCGCACGACCAATGGGACCTTTGCCTCGGTCTTGCGGACCGCCTGAATGATCCCTTCCGCCACCCAGTCGCACCGATTGATACCGGCAAATATATTGACCAAAATGGCCGCGACATTGTCGTCAGAGAGCACCAGCCGCAAGGCCATGGCCACCCGCTCGGGCGATGCACCGCCGCCGATGTCGAGGAAATTTGCCGGCTCGCCGCCGGCGTCCTTGATCATGTCCATAGTCGCCATGGACAATCCGGCGCCATTGATGATGCAACCGATATTGCCCGTCAGCCCAACATAGCTGAGGCCGCGATTGATGGCCTCTCGTTCGCGCGGATCTTCTTGGGATCGATCCCGCAACTCCGCGATGTTTTGGTTGCGATACAAGGCATTGTCGTCAAACGTCATCTTGGCGTCCAGGGCGAGGACGGCGCCGTTTTCAGTAATGGTCAACGGGTTGATTTCGACCAGAGTTGCGTCCAATCCACAAAACGCACGACAGCATTTCAAGATGGTGTCGGCGACGGGACCAATCACGGCCGCCGGCAAACCCAAGGAAAAAGCGATCTCGCGCGCCTCGAATGCATGCATGCTGGCGATCGGATCGAAGGTTCGGCGTAGAATCGAAGAAGGGTTTTCGCGCGCCGTGTCCTCAATATCTTTGCCGCCGTTCGAAGAAGCGACAACCACGATCCCTTCATTGATTCGGTCGAGCGCGAATGCCAAATAGAGTTCGTCTTTGGTCGGCACGACGGCCTCGATGAAAACTCGGTTGACCATCTTGCCGGCAGGCCCGGTCTGTTCAGTGACTAGTGCCTTACCGATAAGCTTTTCCGCAGCTTCCCAGACTTCCTGGCCGTCATCGCAAAGGACAACGCCACCGGCGCGGCCACGGGCGCCGGTGTGGACTTGGGCCTTAACCGCCCATTTGTCGCCACCAATCTGAACGACACGATATGCCGCCTGTTCAAGACTGTAGGCGATTTGCCCCTTGGGTACCGCAACGCCGAAGCCAGAGAGCAGCCTTTTTGCCTGAAACTCGTGAATTCGCATGGTCCCTGCCCCCTCCTGTCGGATCCACTCTTAATCTGGCGATTGACCGCCTCCCAAGCGCTTATTGTCCGACAGCGATAGCGCCTCCGATATCTGCTGGCTTGGCTGTTGCGCGAAGATACTCCTCGGCCGGCGCGATGCCGCTGCCTGCGGCCACGTCCATGCCCAGATCGCGCATCGCCATTTCAGCTCCCGAGATGGCGCTGAGGACCATCAATTCATTGAGGTCGCCCATATGAGCAATGCGAAAGAGCTTGCCGGCCACACCGGTCAACCCCAATCCCAGGGACAATTGGTAACGGCTGTAAGCGAGCTTGATTAGGTCACCTGAATCGAAACCCTTCGGAACCATGATTGCGGAAACCGAATCCGAATACCATTTCGGATCTTTCGGGCACAACTCAAGTCCCCAACCGCGCACCGCACAGCGAACCCCTTCCCCGAGGCGATGGTGGCGGGCGAATACGTTTTCCAATCCCTCCTCCAACAGCATGTCGACCGATTCGCGCAAGCCTCTGATGAGGGTTTTCGGAGGTGTATACGGGAAATATCCTTGGTCGTTGGTCTTAATCATATCGCCGAAATCGAAGAACGCGCGCGGGCATTCCGATTTTTTGGTCGCCTCGATGGCGCGCGGACCGACACCGACGATGGCCATACCCGCCGGCAACATGAAACCTTTTTGAGACCCACTTACCGCCACGTCCACGCCCCATTCGTCCATGCGAAAGTCGATGCTCGCGACAGAACTCACGCCATCGACGAAGAGAAGTGCAGGGTGGTTGGCCTGGACTAGCGCACGGCGGATCGCCGCTACGTCACTGGTGACGCCCGTGGAGGTCTCGTTATGACATACCAAGACCGCCTTAATTCGGTGCTCCTTATCAGCCGCCAGCTGCTCCGCATACCAATCCACCGGCGACCCTTCGCGCCAATCACTTTCGATCATGGCGACGTCAAGCTTGTGGCGCCGGCAGAGCGCGATCCACAAATGGCTGAATTGCCCGTGCCGTGCGGCCAATACCTTGTCACCTGGTGAAAGGGTATTGCTTATCGCCGCTTCCCAACCGCCTGTACCCGAGGCCGGAAATATGAAGACCCGCCCTGCCTTCGTTTTGAAAATCTTTTTTAAGTCCTCGAAGAGCGGCAACATGAACGCCGGAATATCGGGCGCTCGATGGTCCTCGAGCGGAATGTCGATGGCCCGGCGGATACGCTCCGGCATATTCGTGGGACCTGGTGTCGCGAGTGTAATTCGTCCGGGCATATGATTTTACCTTCGATCGGCCATGCATCGAAAAGGGTTCTTTAAGATGCAAAAAAGATATGGAGCCGTAACTATGGTTCCATAACTATGGTTCCATTATGGCCTTGCTCGCCCAATATATGACGCCAACTCACCACTACGCTGCCGGGCATATATGACTGTGTCTCGCCACGGCGTCGACTGATCAGCGGTGGACCTAGAAAAATCTGTAACCCGTTTCGACGTTCGCCGACGACGGGACGAAGAGTGAAAGCGACCGGGCACCTTCGTCAACCGACTGGCATTTACCGCACGCGCCATTAGCGTGTCAATGTCCGGATTTCGCAGTTCGCACAAACCTGCCGCGCCGGTCCTTAGATAACTTTGACGGCAGAACCGAAATGGCGAAAATCGTCGATGAGAATTCTTGTCAGATAGGCATATACAAGCCTCGCGACATTGCCCTTGGCCATGGTGAAACGGGGAACGGGCCGCAAATGGTCCCGGTGGCGTTTGAATCCACAGGCGCCGTATGCACGGCCCAGCCACGATCCGATCGTTTCGAGCGCTGCTGGAGACAAATCTTCCTCAACATTTCGAAAAGTGAACCGCGCATCGACGACGCCGTTCTTTGGTAGGTCCACACGATGTGTATTGGATTGCCAAGTCGACGCCCCGCGATGGTCGGTCGGTGCCAGCAAGTTTTCGCTGAAATCGACGACCAAGGTTTGCGCGAGCTTTCGCATCACCGATTGGGTGTCGCCGACCAAGTCTTCGAATCGTATGGCGAAGTGGGAGTCGGGAAATTCTCTCTTGCTTCTCACAAATATTTCGACGGACTGACGCCAGAGCAACGCCTCCCACATATAGTTTCGCTGCTTCGCGCCCTTGCTTCGCGAGGCGATCACGTCGAACGGATCGCGGATCATGTGCAGGAAGACTGCGCCCGGGAAATCCTCGCGAATTTGTTCGATGTGTCTCTCGTGCTCCGGTGTCTTCTCAACCAAGTAATGAGCTTCTCACTCGCCGGGAAACGCCTCTTGGTAAAGGGAAAACAAAATTCGCATCGCGGCTCCCGGTCCGGTGAAGGCGACCTCGCGTAGCTTGCTTTCGCAGCGTTCGGGATGCGGGTGAAAGTTGAGGAGGTCTTCGTAGAATTTGTGCCGCTGCCAGTTGCGATCGGGCACGACATCCACACCAAACGCCAACGGCCTATTCTTTTCATGGTCATAAGGACGGCCGACCAAGTGGAAAAAACGTTGGTCGGTGTCCTGGAAATGACGCGTGGCCTCGGCTTGAGCGTAGAAAATTGTTTCCGAATTGATAGTGAGAAAATCGGGATGGGAATCCAACAACCGAACGATCAGCGAAGTACCGCTTCTGGGACGCCCCACGACGAAGAGATGCCGGGGTTTCATGAGGGACTTGCAACGGTCATGCGAAGATTTGCATCATCTGGGGAAGCCAAGGAATCGTAAGGCCGTTGTCAAATTAGTTCTCGGCCGATTTTAGCCCGACTTCCGCAACT
>JAAXGF010000400.1 GCA_012267605.1 Alphaproteobacteria bacterium
GAAGGTCCCCCGTGCCCCAACGGATAGACGCAGAACATCGTTTTTTGGTCTGGCATCAGAAGCGTCGTGGGGTGTCCCTTGTAGCTTTCCGGTGTGCCTTGGGCGACGATCACGTGGCGGTGCGTCTCGTCGCATAGGTCGATCATTGGGATATTAAAAGGTATGGATTCTGACATGTTTACTCCTTTCGGGTTTCCGTAACTGAATGTCTCGAAATACATAATGCGTAATACGTAAAGGGAAAGATTTGCGTAGGTACTATCCGATTGGATTCATGTGATTCGGTTTCTAGTGGCAATCTTCAATCATTAAAACCCGGACTGCCTCTCTTTCCGTGTTTTTCTCCATACGCCCCGATTAGTGCAAGATGCCGTCGATTGCCCAACTCTAATCCGTGAATTCTGCGTGATCCAGCAAGCGAGTGAATAGCGAGCGCGGTAGAGATCCCGTAATCCGTGATTCAGACAATAACCTATTCACCAAACTAGCTACCGTATTTGGAAACCGTAGAGTTTAGCCTTTTGGAGGCGAAAACGCAAGCGTGCCCACTTACCACTCAGACTGCCCAAGGATTCATCTGTTTTCCACTCCACTTTACCGTCGGTGACGGTATCAGTAATGGGTTGGCTCGCCGCCAAGCGTGCGTTCGCCGCATCCTCAACTTCAACCTGAACGGAACCGCCGTCGTCCACGTCGGCGGTCACGCCAAGCGTTTCCCCATCGAAATCCAACAGTTCCGTCGTTATCACCGCGGTGCTTTGAGGGGAGATCGGCGCGTAGCCCGCCCAGCCGTCGAGCCTGAGCGTCGCCAGCGCGAGGTAGCCGTTGCGCCATTCGAAGAAGTGCCAGTCCCCGGCGCCATAGTAGATTCGGACTTCATCGTCATGGAAGATTGGCGCCACGGCGAAGATGGTGCCCCAATCGTACGGAGTCTCCCCGAAGCGTTCGTGCTCGGCAGGACTATGTCCGATAAACGGGGTACCCTCCTGTATCCGGTGCCAGGTGACAGTGTCCGGGCTCCACGCCAGTTCGGCGTGCTGCTTCACCCCGCGATCGGAATCCTCCTCGGGGAACGTCATCACGCCTACCAAACCGATGTACACGCCGCACGTCGGAAAGACGATCATGTCGTGGGTTTGCAATTGCGCCGTGGGCCCCTCCATGATGCTCCGTTCTCGCCTCCAAGTCACAAAGTCGCACGACTCGGTCTGCGTGACTTGGCGCCTGCCGAGATCCGAGTTGCGGCGGGTGATGACAACGTACTTGCCGAGATGCGGCGACCATAACGCGCTGGGGCGGTTGCCGCCTTCGTGCCCCGGGACGGGGATTAGCTCGTCCCAGTGCAAACCGTCGGGAGCGAACGCCACGAAGGCACCCCTGCTCGCGGAGAAAAACATCTTGTAACGTCTCGCCGGATCAGGGTCCCGGTCATCCTTGTAAATGCCCGCGACCCCGCGGCGGCGCGTGACGATGTTGTTCGATGTGCCGCCTTCGAACTCGGCGAGGCCCAACTCGGGTTTTTCCCAATGGATTCCGTCGGTCGAGACCGCGTAGCAGAGCCCTATCTCCCGATCTGTCGGTTTGACATCGTTGTACTTTATGAGGTCGGGATGACGGCGTTCGGGCGGCGTGCTGGTCACCCGTGCGTCAACCACAAACGGATTGTACCAACACTTGTAGATTTTCTCGTCCTCGTCATAAATGACATCGGGGTATACGTTGTCGTAGCGGGGTTCCCACGGTTTATCCTCGGTGAAGAGAGGGTTTTCAGGGTGCTTGCTCACCTCACCGAGCGTGAGTTTAGCATCTTCAACGTCGGCGATGATTCGTGAATCGAGGACAAGGTAACGTGTTTCTTCCGCCATTTTCAAACTCTTCGGTTGCGGCATTGTGAGGGAATTCTATCGGATAACGCGGGGAAATTTTACTCGGCTTTTGCCTTTCGGTCAACAACAATTGCTTCCGGAGCAATCACATCTTTTCGTAGGGGACGGCCTCCGTACCGTCCCGTAATCGCAAGGACAGTTGCGGACGGGCGACCACGGAGGGTCGCCCCTACAGGGATCGGTTGCGCAATTCGAGGATTGAATGTTGCGTTGAATTTGCTTGACAGAAAGCCGGAATCTCGGCAAGAATAGATGAAATTCAAGGACTTATTTTTCTTATATTTAGGGCCATCGACCAATACCTAATTCGGATTGGATGGAGGCGAGACATAATGAAAATCAGGTTTGCACAGTACGGCATTTCGCACGACCACGCCAGCGGCAAGGCGAAGACGTTGAAAGCGAACGACGATGTCGATTTTGTTGGCGTGTATGAACCGTCGGCGGAGGTTCGCGAGACGCTCGGCACCAATGAAGCGTATGAGGGCGTTCACTGGTTCTCGTCCGCGGAGGAGATTCTGGACGACGAGACCATCGCCGGCGTCGCGGTGCAGGGACACGTGTCGCGAAATCTCGAATATGCGCGCGCGGCGGTTGAACGCGGAAAGCACGTCTGGCTCGACAAACCGGCAGGCGACGATCTGGAGGCGTTCCGGGCGGTGCTGGACATCGCACGCGAGAAGGGGCTGTGTGTCCAACTCGGCTACATGTTCCGCTATAGCCCGGGATTTCAGTTCGTCCTCGATTGGGCGAACTCCGGGAAACTGGGAGACATTTTCTCGATTCGCGGACGTATCTCCACCCGACGCTCGGACGAAGCCTCGTGGACGCGCTGGGATTCACGCGGCGAACGGGAAGGCGGCATCATGTTCATTCTCGCCTGCCACCTCATCGACATCATCGTCGCCATACTCGGACGTCCCGAGCGCGCGACGTTCTTCTCGCAGAACTTGGACAGCACCTTCCCTTGGTTCCAAGATAACACGGCGTCGGTCCTCGAATACCCGAATGCCATGGTCACCCTCGAGTCGACCGCGTCGGAGGTATCGTCGGGCGCGACGAGACGCTTGGAGGTTTACGGGACGCGCGGCAGCGTGATACTCGAACCGCTGGAACCGCCGGCGTTGAGGTTGTGTCTTGATGAGGACCGGGGCGGCTATGTAAAGGGGTGGCAGAAGGTGGACGTGGAGCATCGGCCTCGCTATGTCGATAGCCTCCGCGCGTTGGTGGCGGACATTCGCGGCGAGAAATCGCCTGATCGTTCATTAGACCACGAATTTACGGTACAGGAAACCGTGCTTCGCGCCGTCGGGTTGCTGTAAGTCGCCACAGATTGCGCGTTGGTTGGGTTGAACGATACAAATGTAACAATACGAGTGTTGCATTTGGAATCAGTTGGGTTTCGCTCGGTCGTTACATCTTTCGGGATGTTTTTTAAGAACCGCTCTCCTCTTGCCGCGAGTAGGGTTTCGTGTTGATTCGCTCAACCCAACCTACAGTGCTCGCCTGATCTGTCAGATTATGGCATGCGCAAACTAACAGTTTGCGCTACAAAGTCGCGACCTATTTTTTGGGCAATTACGCATATTCATCATTTCGTTAACACGCAATCATAATATGTGTAAATAGGAGTGTGAATGACTATAAACGTAAATGTCATGGAGGCATCGCAGAATGAAGATTAGGTTTGCGCAATACGGCATCGCGCATGGCCACGCCAGCGGTAAGGCGGCAGTGATGAAGGCGAGCGACGAGGTCGATTTCGCCGGTGTCTACGAACCGTCCCCGGAAATCCGCGAAGCGCTCGGCTCACACGAGGCGTATGATGGGGTTCACTGGTTCTCATCCGCGGGGGAGATGTTGGAGGATGAGAGCATTGCGGGTATCGCGGTGCAGGGGCGGGTGTCGCATAACCTCGAGTTTGCACGGGCGGCGCTTGAGCACGGAAAGCACGTCTGGCTTGACAAGCCGGCAGGCGACGATTTGGAGGCGTTCCGGCAGGTCTTAAACATCGCACGCGAGAAGGGACTATGCGTCCAACTCGGCTACATGTTCCGTTACAACGCCGGATTCCAATTTGTCCTCGATTGGGCAAAGTCGGGAAAACTGGGAACGATATTCTCCGTCCGCGGCCACATCTCGACCAATCGCTCGGATGAAGCCTCGTGGAAACAATGGGATTCCCGCGGCGAACACGAGGGCGGCATCATGTTTATTCTAGCGTGCCACCTCATCGACATCATCGTCACGCTGCTGGGGCGCCCTGAACGAGTAACTTCGTTCTCACATAACTTGGACCATACTTTCCCTTGGTTCCAAGATAACACGGCGTGTGTTTTCGAATATCTGGACGCCATGGTAACCCTCGAGTCGACCGCATCGGAAGTGTCGTCGGGTGCATCGAGACGATTGGAGGTCTACGGGACCCGCGGGAGCGCGATACTCGAACCGTTGGAACCGCCCGCGCTGCGGCTGTGCCTTGACGAGGACCGGGATGGCTATGTCAAGGGCTGGCAGCAGGTGGAAGTGGAGAACCGGCCGCGTTACGTCGAAAGTCTTCGAGCGCTGGTGGCGGACATCCGCGGCGAGAAATCGCCAGACCGCTCGTTAGACCATGAATTCACGGTGCAGGAAACCGTTCTCCGCGCCGTCGGATTGTTATAGGACTTACGCGATTGAACACTTGAAAGATTGCCGTAAGACGTTTTATTCGTAGTACCGACGTTACGGTACTTGTAGGAGCGATCTCTAGGTCGCGACCACTCATGCGTGGCAGGGCAAGATGCCCTGCCTACGGGAGCCGTGAACAGTCTAAATTAAGATATTATTCGCGCTATTATTCAAGTGAATTGGTACACATTCAGAATTCATGGAGGCAAGACCGAATGAAACTGAGGTTTGCACAATTCGGCATCTCGCACGACCACGCATCCAGCAAGGCTCGCACGCTGAAAGCAAACGAGGCTGTCGATTTTGTGGGCATTTACGAACCGTCCGAGGAAGTGCGCGAGACACTCGGCGCCAACGACGCGTTTGAGGGCGTTCAATGGCTGCCGTCCGCAGAGGAGGTATTGGAAGACGAAACTATCGTGGGGATAGCGGCGCAGGGGCGGGTATCGGAAAACCTCGACTTCGCGCGGACGGCGGTCGAACACGGCAAACATGTCTGGCTGGACAAGCCGGCGGGCGACGATTTGGAGGCGTTTCGAGCGGTGCTGGACATCGCGCGCCAGAAAGGGCTGTGCGTCCAACTCGGCTATATGTTCCGATATAACGCGGGTTTCCAGTTTGTGCTTGATTGGGCGAATTCCGGGAAACTGGGTAAGGTATTCTCGGTTCGCGGACGCATCTCGACGCGCCCTTCCGATGAATCTCTATGGGCGCGGTGGGATTCACGCGGCGAACACGAAGGCGGCATCATGTTCATTCTTGCCCCCCATCTCATCGACATTATCGTCGCATTGCTGGGGCGCCCCGAGCGCGTGACATCGTTCTCGCAGAACTTGGACAGCACCTTCCCCTCGGCGCAGGATAACACCGCCGCCGTGTTTGAATACCCGGACGCGATGGCGACCATCGAGTCTGCCGCGGCGGAGGTGTCGTCGGGTGAATCGAGACGATTGGAGGTTTACGGGACTCGCGGCAGCGCGATACTTGAACCGCTGAGTCCGCCGGCGCTGCGGTTGTGCCTTGATGAAGATAGGGATGGTTATGAAGAAGGTTGGCAGCGGGTGGAAATCGAGGATCGACCAGCTCATATCGGCGATCTTGAAGCGCTTGTGGCGGACATCCGCGGCGAGAAATCGCCCGACCGCTCGCTAGACCACGAATTTATCGCTCAGGAAACGATCCTGCGCGCCGCCGGACTGCTATAGGACGTACGCGATTAAACGATCGCAGTAATGCCGTAGGTCAGTTACTGTTTCAACACAACGATTTTTGTAGGAGCGATCTCTAGGTCGGGACCGTTTGCGCGCCGCAGGGCAAGATGCCCTGCCTACGGTAGTGCATAGGTTAGGTTGAACGACCTTTGACATTGAATCACCGGAAAACATTCGGTTTATGCGCCGGGCTAGAACGGCGAAGGGAAAGCACGATGCGCGTTCTTCATATCGCTGATTGCATCAATGAGACCTGTCCCTGGTCCGGCGATCCGGTGCAATCCGATTCCCTAACGAAATATAACGGCAATGTGGTGGGTTTTTGTAATCCCGGCTGCCGCGACACGTTCGATAGCGCAGTCCGCCATTTCGACGAGGCGAAGAGAGGCGCGGGGCGAACTCCGGATATCGCCGATGCCATCAATGAGACTTGCCCTTGGTCGGGCAAGCCGGTACATGCTGATTCCCTTACCGAATATGACGGCAATGTTGTAGGGTTCTGTAATCCAGGTTGCCGTGACAAGTTTGATAGCGCAGTCCGCCATTTCCAGGAGTCGCAGACTTCCCGGTGACGAGCGAATTCTAGTTTTCTGTAGGGTGGAATCAACCGAGTGAATAAGGAGGGCGATAGAAATCCATCAAGCGCGTGAATAGCGAGCGATCAACTGAGCGAACAGCGAAGGCGATAGAGATCCCATAGAAAATCCCCTGCCCACCGTTTCTCTCTGCGCAGGATTATCAACCGTCAAGCTCTCAGTTTCCCTTTTATCTCACAACTAGTTCCAACTCCTAATGCAAAGAAATAAAAGGAGCATAACCATGACACACACAAGATCGACACTGATTGTACTCTTCATAGCCGCACTGGCGTGCCCGGCCGCGATTGCCCAACCGCCCGTGTTATTCTTTGACGCCAACACGCAGGATGAGAACGATGACGCGTGGGAAAACAGCGGTTCGGCTGGGGGAGCGGTGCCGCAAACCGATGACCGCCCCATACTTGAAGAGGGCACCGTGGAGGTCGCCGGCATGTCCTTCTTCACGAAATATTACACGGTGCCCGATTCCCACGCGGTATTCGCCAACGACGAACCCCTTGACGACGCTCCCGTGGTATTCCTCGAAAGTTGGACATGGGGCTCCTTGGTGAGAATCAACGGCGGCCGATTCCCGGGCGAGGCGGAGGAGCATCATATGTACGGCATTCATTCTAATGCGCCGGAAGAAACCCAGACCATGCGCGTCATGCTGCCCTTTGACGCGGAGGATTGGGGATGGATCGACAACGTGAATATCATGCAAACCGCCATTGGCATCCGCGAAGATCACGAGTCCATCGCGGACACCGGTTTGGATCTCGGTCAAGGCGTCTGGCGTTTCATGCACGTTGCCTTTGAAAGCGGGATTGCCGTGACGTTTTATCTTGATGGCGAGGAAACGGGCGAAGTGCCGTCCGAGGTGACGTTCGACCCCAAACACCCGATGAATCTGCACGCGTTATTTGCCAATAGCGCCGGGGAATCAGTACAAGCGTGCAACTGTTCAGCGGTCAACTTCAAGTTGTGGGACCGGTGGCTCAGCGCGGATGAGATCAATGCCGACATCGCTCAAACGGTTGGGGGCGCGGCAGTGGAGGCGATTGACAAACTCGCTACAACGTGGGGGCAGGTAAAGTACGACCAATGAGCCTCATTCCGCAGAAATGACCACGCTAAGGAAGCGCAGTTTTCTCCGTAAAACTCGCCTTCTTGGTTGAATCTTCACGGGCAAGCAGCCGCGTCGGCTTATCAAAACCAAATTCATCATGGATGCCGGTGCCTAGTAGGTGGACTTGCGACGCCGCTTTATATTCTGCACCGTCACATCAACTGTTCAGCAAAAGGAGAGAGCACTGCTATGGAATGGATAGTCATTGGCGGGATAGTCTTCCTAGCGTATGTCTTAAAACCTAAAAGGACATTAAAGGCGCTTGATCGCATAGTTGTTTTCGCGTTTGTGGTCTTTTTTGCGGTTTTGGTTGCTTATGGCCTCGCATCTGTTCTTTCTTTATGGTGAATATGTCCCCGGGATTCGTCCCTTAGAAACCCCATTAGTTGCCCGCCCCGTTTTCACCTCTTTACGCACGACTTTCACGTTTCACATGCGTTCCCTCCGCTTTCATATTCCCCTCTCGTGGTCTTACCCGCCTAGGATTAAGTGTCGGTTTATTGGGGACGCAAATCTCCATGTTTGTACATATACCAACTGGCGATGCTGCGTTGTGGTTTCCATTTCTGTGCCACTTTCTCCAGACCTTCGAGGTCATCGACATCCAATCCGTAGAGAGAGGACATCGATCTCCGCAACGCGAGATCTTTCACTGGAAACACGTCGATTCTGCCAAGACCAAAAAGCAGATACATGTCGACGGTCCAATCGCCAATACCCTTTACCTCTGTGAGTAACCGTCGGATAGTAGAATCATCCTCCTCATGGAGTGTGGAGAAGTTTAGTTGTTGTGTTTCGGTTCTGCGCGCCAAATCCAATAAGTACCCGTACTTCCGATTCGATATGCCGGCATCAAGTACCTCCTGCTCTGACAGAGACAGGAGTTGTTTTGGGGCGGGAACTCCGGATTCAAAAAGTTTATGAAAGCGATGAATTATCGTGTTGGCGGCATGTTTCGAGAGTTGCTGTCGGACAATGGAATCGCACAAGAAATCAAAAGCAGCGTGCCCTGGAGCCAGGGTGCACGGGCCAACGATATCAATGACTTCGGCGAGTATATGGTCCTTCGCACACAGTTGATCGCAAATGGATTCTATGTTTAGGGATTGGGACATAAGGAACTCTCTTTTAGTTTGGCGCAGTCTCTCAGGATTCTCGGTTGTTTGTCTATCCGATTAAACTTACCGCTGGTCTTGAGTTATTGTAGAACTGCGGCGACTCTTGCTTTCGAATCACCAAAATTCGCTTTACCGCCTATCACCCGAATCGGCTCTGGGATTGTAGCCCAGCCGCATACATCCGGTTAATTGGCTGACGGACAACGCCCCGGATCCAAAAATGCGCGTATAGGTAAGCCCGTCGCGAGACTTCGTTTCCGCGGGCATGTAGCAGACGCTAAACGCCCGACGCGGCACATCGCTGGAATTCACGCCGGAACTGTGGAACATCCAATTGTGCATCAGCACGACCTCGCCCGGTTCCAACTCCAACGGAATCGACTCGGACTCCGCCACAATCCTCTCCTGCCGGGTACGGCGTTCGTCAGGTCGAGTCAGGGGGACAAGGGTACGACGATGAGAGTTGGGAATAATCCAGACGCAACCATTCTCTTCCGTCGCCGGGTCAAGCGCCGTATAGATGGTGAGTAACGGTTCCCGGTCAAGATGCGACCACCGGTCTTGATGCCAGTTCAACTGAGTGCCTTCACGCGCCGGTTTGTTCATAAACATCGCCCGGTAGCAGGTGATGGGAGTCTCTTCACCGTAAACCTTCGCGCACGCCTCCCGGAATACCGGTTTCTGCATGTATGACAGGAAGAGCGGATCAAACTCGAGCGACTGAATCTTGCGGTACGACAGCGTCGCACCCTTGTGACCGTTAGTTTGCGGTCCCGGACCGTCCTTGCCCGGTTCTCGGTCGAGTTGCATCAACATCCGATCATAGTCCAACGGCGCTTCGCCAAGCATGATATCATCTATCCGGCTTTGAAGCGCTCGAAGTTCTTCACCGGTTGCCACCCGACCGATTCGGGCGTACCCCTCCTCCCGGTAGTGCTTCCATTGTACGTTTGAAATGTAGCTTGCCATACATAACCTCCGTTCAAATTCAGTTTTTACTGACTGCTGCTTTTATCAGAACTGATTGGCTACAAACACCAAATCGAAGACATTCACAACTCCATCCCCATTCACGTCCGCTTCAGGCTTGTCCGTCCCCATCGCCTGCGCTACCATCACCAAATCCAAAATATTCACCACTCCATCTCCATTCACATCCGCCGGATTCTTCGGTTTCACTCGCAGGTACATCTCGCCGTCGAGATTCGGTAACTCATGCTCCGTATTCACCAGCCCGCTAGCCACACCTTGCACCTCCTCCGGCAACGTGATGACCTGCGGTTTCCCGCTATGATTGTACACCGCCCAGCCGTTCGTAAACTCTCGAATATAAAGCCCTTCTGTCTCTTGATACAGTTGCCCCTTCTCACCAACCGGTTTGCCCAAATCCGCATCCCAGAAGTCGTACCAGTAGTGATTATGACCACTGTAACCGTTGGTAAATACCACATATCCATCGGAATGGGTGAGAGTGAGCGTCGTGGAGACTCGCATCCAGCGCAGGTTGTAGGGGCTGTCGGGCGGTTGTGAGGGGATTGCTTCACCCTCGTAGGCGTTGATGCGCGGCTCGCGAAGATTGTCGTCTAGCCAACGCAACGAGTTCTCAACCTTAGATAGAGCAGCTTCAAGTTCATCCCCGGTTGCCATATGAGGTACGCCGGTCTCCATAAACCCACCGTTGATGTAAGGTCCGGTGCGGGGTATGATTCGCTGATTGGTATTGCCCACGATTAAAAAATCGGGGCGGGTGTTAGCGCGTATGCGTCGAAGAATATTGTCACGGGCGCGCTGTTCCGCTTCAAAGCCGCTCCAACCGACAGATACCGGCTTAACCTCTTTCCACCAGTCGAAAAATATGCCGTCGTAAAATCCGCATTTGTCTAGGGCAATAGCTTGCGCCACAATCATATCTTGAACGTCCGGGTGCGTAAAGTCAATAACATGCCACGTTTCCCCGACTCTATTACCATTTTCGTCGCGTACCCAATAGGGTGAGTCTTCGGGGAAATATTCAGGATTAGCATCGCGCATCCTGATTTCCGACAGAAATATCATATTGGGATTTATGGCGAGATGGCTGTCGCGAAGCGTGATGGCGTGATTGGACTGACCAAGTACATACCACCTGCCATCGATATTGCGGTAATTATGGCCAAAGATTAGACGTGAAAACACGAAGTCATGCAGCGTACGGCGCTCTACATCGGGAAGATTGGGTTTGTTCAGGATTCCTCCCCACGGCGCGAATATTGATGGGTAGGTTCTATTTTCGAGGCGCGGCTGTAAGGGAAGCGGCGGTTCCTCGCAAATTTCATCGTAAGTAAAATGTTCAAACGCTATATGGTCAAGCGGGCTGTGATCGAGGATGTAATTGTCGTGAATTTCCAGATGTACTAGCTCCGGGAGTGCTGCGATGGGGCGTACATCCGTAATCTTATTGTCGCGCAATCGCAATTCGCGCAAGCGTTTGAGATTCTGCAAGGGCGTGATGTCGGAAATGTTGTTACGGCTTAAGTTAAGTGTTTCAAGCCACGTTAAGTGTCGTAAAACGCTGATATCTGTAATTTGGTGGCAAGTGCCCGCGTCCAAGTGTTTCATGCGCGTGAGGTTCGCAAGCGGACTGATGTCGTCGATTCGATTTCTCCAAAAGAGTAACACTTGCAATTTGGTCAGTTCCGATATGGGGGACAAATCGGTTATAGCATTGTGGCGAATGTCTAGGTTGATGAGATTTGTGGCGAATTCTATGCCGTTTAAAGACCTAATGCTACGCTTTCGCGCACTTAACCGACGCAGGTCACGCATCAGACCTTCCGTCAACATGCTATTTGGAGGTAGTTCTAGTGCCTCATAAATCGCTGCGCGCAGGTTGGGGTCGGGGATGTGAACGGGTTGCGCGAACGCAGCGTCCCCCAAAACGAAAGTGAGCAGAATACCAAGTGTGATTTTCTGTCGGAAGTTCATTGGTTTCTCCTTCTTGATAATCCAGACGGCGTCACTGCAGACTCTCCCCCGGTGAAGTGGTCCACGGCAGATGCTCAGCCTCCCCGTGGTAAAGCGGTATCAATTCTCCCGTTACGTGCTGCGTCTGATCGACCCACCGGCACCAATCCTCTCGTTCGGTGATGTGATTGGAAATCAACTGCTTGACAT
>JAAXGF010000044.1 GCA_012267605.1 Alphaproteobacteria bacterium
CTTATTGCGCAAAACGTCGATGGCGAGGTCATTGTCGCCGTAATAGGTCTCGGCATCAGCGGCGCGGGCCAAGAGAGCATCGTGGCCGTTGCGCTTGAGCCCGTGGCCTTCGAGTTGTGCCAGCATATCTTCAAATCGGTGTGCGACTGCGCGTTCGGACTCCATTTCAAAACTCCCATTGAAGCAAAAAAGATCCAAGGGGCGAAGTTCTCTACTTCGCCAAAAACAAGAACTTAGATTGATAGGGGAGAAAGTAAAAGCGTAGCCCTGAGACACATTATCTCAGGGCGTTACACTCGTCTGACACTAGATGTAGTAGTGCCGAGTCCTAAGTTAAGAGAGGGGTCGCATATTTGTCAAGTGAAAAAAGGTCAAGAGCAATTTCTTTTTCGATCCGGTTACAATGCGCTCAGAAAAACAGCACCAACCTTTAATTATTGGCCAATTGCTCCAATTCGCGCATGAAATCGCTCTTGTCTTTGAACTGGCGATAGACCGAGGCAAAGCGCACATACGCCACCTCGTTGAGCTGGCGCAGATGCTCTATGACGCGCTCGCCAATCTGCTTGGAGGGGATTTCCTTTATGTTGAGACTGCTCACTTCAGCCTCGACCTGATCGACGAGTTGCTCAATCGCCTCGGCCGAAATGGTCGTCTTGTAACAGGCTATCTGTATCTTGTCAAGCAATTTGCTGCGATCGAAAGGCTCGCGCCGCCCATCGGCCTTGATAACGGATAGAGGCACGTTTTCGATGTATTCATAGGTTGTGAAGCGCTTGGCGCAGCTTATGCACTCGCGGCGACGGCGAATCGCCATACCTTCGCGGCACGACCGCGAATCCACCACCCGATCTTCTTCACAATTGCAATAGGGACACCGCATAGACTAATCCTCCTAGCGTACGGTGGACGGCATTTGTGCGGGGAAGAAAGGGAAGGGATACTAAATATAAGAAAAATAGAAGGATAGAGCAACCGTCAGTTGAGCCTGAAGGTGAAGGGCAGACTGACCCAGACCTTGACGGGCCTGTCGTTTTGCATCGCCGGCGTAAACTCCGACTGGAGAGCGGCAGCTCGGGCGACCTCGTGGAATACCTTGGGACCCGTGATCTTGCCGATCTGCTCGACTTTGCCGTCTTTGCCAACTAGCGCCGTGACAAACACCTTGCCCGTGATGTTGGCCTTCTGGGCAGTAGGCGGATACTTCGGCTCTACTCTCTTGGTGAGCACAGGCTTCTTCTCGACCCGCCACAACTCGACGATCTCTTCTTCCTCCTCCAACTCAACTTCCTCAACCACCACCTCCTCTAATGGCGGCGGCGGTGCCAGATCGTCGAGATCGAGATCGAGGTCGGTGTCCTCAATGGTCACGTCATCCGGGACATCCGGGTTGTCGGTGGGCACGGGCACGACCGGTCGGGCTGGCGGTGGGGGTCGGCGTTCCTGTTTAGTCTCGGGGATTTCTTCGAGTTGAATGATAATCGGCTGTTCGGGTTTAGCGTAGGCTTCGGGCTCGAAGTTGGGGAAGAGGACAAAGAGGGCCGCGTGCAAGAGGGTAGAAAAACCCGTGCAGGCCCACAACGTCTTCCGGTACGTCAATCGCAGGTTGGCTTCAGGCTGTTTGCCGCGAATCATTCGTCCAACTCCCGTTTGGTAGAGAAGTTGACCCGCAGAGCCTCGACCTTGCGCAACTCCTCCATGACATCGGAAATTACCCCGAAATCAGAGTCCTTATCGCCTCGCAATGAGATGATCAACCGAGGGTTGGCCGTCAGGTGCCTATGCACCAGCTTGCCCACTTCGGAAAGCTGTATGTTCCGGTCTTCAATGTTGACGACTCCCTCGCTATTGACCCAAACCTGCAATACGTTGCGGCGGCTTTCTAGTTTCTCAATTTTTTCAGCCTCTGGCAACTCCACCGGCACGCCCCTATAACGCACGAAAACCGTCGAAACCATGAAAAACACGAGGAGCAAAAAGGATATATCGGCCATGGAAGCCGTGGGAATGACGCTAACTACTTTGGCTTTGCGTGCGAATTTCATCGGTTATTCTTCCGGGTTGGCAATCGAAATTTTGGTGGCCCCAGCCAGTTTGAGTTCGTCTAGCACATCGACGAAGGTCCGATAGGTAGCCCCGCGCTCGGTCTTGAGCGAAACGATCAGATTCTCGTTTTCCCGCAGACGCCCTTCAATTCGCCCCTTGAGCTCGGCAAACGGCACGGGCGTTAGCTGTTCATTCTCAAAAAAGGCGAGCTGATCGCGGGCGTTGATCCACACGTTGAGAATATTCTTTTCTCGTACTTCCTTAGTCTCGCCCACCGGCGGCAAGTGCAACGAGAGGCCCTTGTCTTGGTTCATGGTGGTCGTGACGAGGAAGAACACGATCAACAAAAAGGCGATATCCGCCATCGAAGCCGTGGGAATTTCCGGGGCAACCCGGCTCTGGCGCTTCCCGATCACGTCTAGGCTCCTTGGTGCTCGCGCGCGCCTAACAAGTCGATAAAGTTGGCC
>JAAXGF010000257.1 GCA_012267605.1 Alphaproteobacteria bacterium
GGTTTTTAGAAGTGTCCACCTTCAGGGGTAGGGTAGTCACACGATCAAAATCCGTCGAGATTTCGCGGATCAACCGGTCGCGACCTACAATTGTTCCGCAGCCAGTGACTCATTTGAATTCAGTGCATTCATCGCTGGCTCGCCCGACTGACGTTCGCCAGCAAACAGCATGTACACGGCAGGCAGGATCAAAAGGGTGAACACGGTTCCAATTGCCATACCGCTCACCAGCATGATGCCGATACTGTTGCGAGCCTCGGCGCCAGCGCCGGTCACGAAGACTAACGGCATGTGACCAAAAACGGTGGCTGCCGTCGTCATCAGGATGGGGCGGAGCCGAGTCACGCAGGCCTCGCGGATGGCCTCGACTTTGCGTAAGCCCTTCTCCTGCATTTCGTTCGCGAACGCGACGATCAAGATGCCGTTCTTGGCGATAAGCCCAACCAGGGTGATAAGACCGATCTGACTGAATATGTTGATCGTCGTAAAACCGAGGAAAGTGAAAAGGAGCGCGGCGGTGAGTGCCAAGGGAACGGATCCGAGGAGCACGACGAAGGGATCACGGAACCTTCCGAACTGGGCGACGAGGACGAGATAAATCAACAGGATGGCAAATCCCAGAGTGCCGACTAGCGTTGTCCCCTCCTGGCGGATTTGCCGTGATTCTCCGGCAAAGTCGATCGTGTAGTGGGCAGGCAATATGCTGCGCGCAGCCGCCTCCAGAGTCGCCAAACCATCGGCTTTAGTGACGCCGGGGACGACGCCACCATAAACACGAAAGCTATCGGATTGTTGGAACCGAGCAAGTGTACGGGGTGCTGTTGAGGTTTCCAAACGGGCAACCGACGCAAAGGGAATCTGCGTTCCGCTACGGGTCTGGATTTTGTAATCAAACAATTTTGTGGCAGCCGACCGGGCGTTTCGGCTGACCTGGGGGATGACCTTGTACGCGCGCCCATCAAGGTTGATACGATTTACGTAGTCGCCGGCTAGCAATACAGCAAGCTGGCGGCCGACCTCAGCCAAATCAAGGCCCAAATCCGCAACGCGTTCGCGGTCGACAACAACTCGAACCTGCGGTAGGTCAATCTTCAGATCGGTATCGGCAAACATGAACTTGCCGCTGCCAAACGCGGCATCAACCATCTGTGCGGCAAAGTCAGCCATTTGAGCAGGCTGGCCGGGACCCTTGATCACCAGTTCGACGTCGTAATTGCCGGCCCCTGGAAGCGCCGGTGGCAAGACCGGATAGACCTGCAATTCGGGGATCTGGGACACCGCGCCGAAAATCTCGGGCTGAATTTCGTGGGCACTCCGCTCCCGCTCTTTCCAATCCGTGAATTGATACCCTCCGAAACCGTTGGAAGGAAAAATGATTTCGAACATGTCGTGAAATTCCGGAAGGGCCACACCCGCTTGATAAACCTTATCCATATGACCTGCGGTATAGGCCAGCGAGGCGTCAGGTGCGGAGTTCACTATGAGGAGGACAAATCCCTCGTCTTCGACTGGGGCGAGTTCATTGCCAGAAAACATGTAGAGAGGCACCGCAACCAAGCAAATGAAAACGCCCATGGCCAGAACCTGGACTCGATAACCCAGGACCCCTTCGAGGACCACACGATATCCATTGCACAAGCGGTCAAATACACGGTCGACGAACCGTGTATAAAAGCCCTCGCGACCTCCCTCGGGTGCCATGTGGGCACTCATGATCGGCGATAGCGTTACGGCGACGAACCCGGAGACGATGACGGCAATCGCCAGCGTGAATGCGAACTCCTTGAACAGGACTCCCGTTAGCCCCGACAGAAAACCAATCGGCGCATAAACGGCGGGCAAAGTGATCGTCATCGCGACGATCGGCCCAAAAAGCTGGCGCGCGCTGGCCAAGGCAGCTTCAACCCTACCCATACCGTCGCGCATATACCGGGACACGTTCTCGACCACGACGGACCACGACGATGGCATCGTCGACCACGAGACCAACCGAGAGCACGATGGCCAATATCGTCAATAAGTTAAGGGAGAAACCCAAAGCCGACATCGCGGTCATCGCACCGACCACCGAAATGGGAATTGTTACAAGTGGAACCAGTGCAGTGCGCGCCGATCCAAGAAACAGAAACACGATCAATCCGACGATCATGACCGTCTCCTCCTCCTCCTCCTCCATGAACGTTACGGTGATTTCCTCCATGAACGTTACGGTGATTTCCTTGAGTGCATTCTCCATGTACTTCGCACCATCGTAGGCAAGCGCGATCTCGGTACCTGGCGGCAGGACATTTCGAACTGCTCCGATTTCCGCCCTAAGAGCGTTGGCGACACTAATTTCGTTTGCGCCAGGCAACGGCCAGACAGAAAGGTAGACGGCATCCTGGCCATTGTGGCGTACGCTGGCAGTAGCTTCTTCTGATCCGAGTTCCACGGTTCCAATATCGGAAATCCGGATGATGCCGTCCTCCGACTCACGCACGATGAGACGCTCGAACTCCTCAACGCTGCGCAGGTCGGTGTCGGCAAGAAGATCAACCTGGACTTGTCCACCCTTCGCCCGCCCGATCGCCGCGAGAAAATTGTTTCGAGCAAGCGCGGATTCCACCTCTTCGGCGCCAACGCCGAAAGCGGCCAGCCGATCGGCATCTAGCCATCTGTGGACGGCTCCCTGTT
>JAAXGF010000349.1:0-5063 GCA_012267605.1 Alphaproteobacteria bacterium
CCGCATCCGCAACGAGGCGGGGCTGCCCGGCCTGCGGCTGCATGACCTTCGCCATAGCTGGGCGTCCACCGCCGCCATGAACGGCGTGGACATGGTGACCATCGCCAAGCTGCTCGGTCACGCCCTGGTCGAGACCACGGAGCGCTACACCCATCTTTCCGACCGGTCCGTTGCGGACGCCGCCGACCGGGTATCGAACCGCATCCATGCGGCCCTGGCCGGAAGGGGCGCGGAGGACGAGGGAGGGTGCGATCATGCCGACCGTTGACCTCACCCCGCGCCTGGCCCGCGAGAGCAAGCCCGGCCCCAGGGACACGTTCCTGTTCGACAGGACGCTGCCCGGCTTCGGGCTGCGCATCCACCCGTCGGGCCGCAAGGTCTGGATCGTGCAGGCCCGCATCGAGGGACGGAGCCGCCGCATCGTCATCGCCCGGCATGGCGAGATGGAGCTTGCCGAGGCCCGCCGCCGCGCCCGCGACATGCTCGCGCGCATCCGCGCGGGCGAGAACCCCGCAGACGACATCCAGCGCGAGAAGCAGACCCCGACCTTCCGGCAGTTCGCGGACGAGTACCTGCGGCGCTCAGACCCGCACTGGAAGCCGTCGGGGCGCAAGACCGTGCGCATCTATCTGAAGGCCCGCATCCTGCCCGCGTTCGGCAGGATGCCGCTCGACCGCATCGGCCCCGAGGACGTGGCCGCGTGGTTCGACGCGGCGAGCAGGGACAAGCCCGGCGCGGCCAACCGCGCCCTGGAAATCCTGCGCGCAATGATGTTCCGGGCGGAGGAATGGGGATTGCGCGAGCGCGGCTCCAACCCCTGTCTCGGTATCGCGAAGAACCCGAGGAACCGTATCGCCCGGTTCCTCGACACGGACGAGCTGGCCCGGCTCGGGCGCGCGCTCGACGCGCACGAAGCGCGCTGGCCCGAGGCCGTCGCCGCAATCCGACTGCTGGCGCTCACAGGATGCCGCCGCAGCGAAGTGCTCAATCTGCGCTGGCGGAACATCGGAGCCGATGCGCTGAACCTTGAAGATTCGAAGACTGGCCCGCGCGCGGTGCCGCTTGGCAAGGCCGCGCGGGCACTTATCGAGACACTGCCCGGCGCGCGCGACCCGGACGCCTTCCTGTTTCCGCGCCATGCCGAAGGCCGGGGTATCTGGATTCTCACGAACTGTTGGCGGACGGCCTGCGCGGACGCAAAGCTCGGCAGGCTGCGCCTGCACGACCTGCGCCACACTGCCGCCAGTCAGGCCGTGATGGCTGGCGAAAACCTGCCGCTAGTAGGCAAGCTGCTCGGCCATCGGCGACACCGCACAACGGCGGGTTATGCCCACCTCGACGATGCGCACCTTGTCGAGGCCGCTGAGAAAGTGGGAGGATGCATTGCCAAGTCAATGGACCTAAACTACTGACCGTTAGGCAATACTCCTAAGGATTTTCGAAACAGATTCACGACTAATTTGCGTGGTATCCTTCCTACAGATACAGCGTCCTTGTATTGTTCTGGAAGAATTGGAACGGCATTGTAATCGACGCTTAATACTAAGTGAAAAAATGGATCATATGCATCAGTAACACTCTTTATGAATTCATCATCAAAATACAAAGCATTCTTGTGTAAAGAGGCGTTTATCTCTGTGAAATTCTCGCAAAATGCATTTCCGTGTTTTTTCATCATACTAATCGCTTGTGTGTGATCGCGAGGAACATCTCGGTCGTGTATCTCCAATCCGTCGGCATCCGTAGCTGCCCACCATCCTACAAAGAAAGATTGCAGCGAAAACTCTGCATCAACTGCACGGTGAAAAATGCTCTCAATTATCTCGGTTCGTCTTCTATGCAAGTAATTCTCATGGACTCCCAAACGAGTAATATCTTTCGAGAACTCGGCCCGGATTGCTTCTAGTTGTATGGAGTTCTGATGTTCATAGGCGCTCCTTAGAGATTGAATTTGATATGACAACCACGACCGAAAAAGATATCCTGCTACTGCAATGACGATCGCCGTTGTGCCTAGCTGGGTAAGAAGGTTTTCGATCACTCTCGTCTCTCCTATTGCTAATCAACGCCGAAATCTGTTTGTCGACCGGCACTAACCGACATCGACGAGTTGTCGTTACGCCACCTTGCCGATGAGCACCTTGTCGAAGCGGCGGAGAAGGTCGGGAGCCTCATTGCCGAGGCGATGGACCTCCAATGCAGTCCGCCGTCGCCCCGCGACCGCGTTCGACTTGAGGAAGCCGACTGGCTCTGACCGGGAACCCTTGCGCAACTCTCACTTGTTGGATTTCCTGCGGTTGCACGGCTTGCACAGCATTTGACAGTTCTGTTCGTTTATCTTGCCTCCCTCCGCCCAAGGGGTGATGTGGTCGGCCTCCATGGCCGCAATCTCAAATGCCTCCGCGCACACCTTGCAGATGCCCTTTTGAATCTCAAACGCCTTCTGCTTCATGGCTGGGGTGAAGGCGCGGATGTTGAGATGCTTTTCCTCGCCGGTGAGGAGATACGGGTAGATGCCCGCCTGCTTCGTCACATCGTCGTCGATCATCAGGCGGGCAACCTCGGCTTCAAGCCGTTCTGGATCCAGACTTTCGTCTTGGAGGCAACCGTAAAGCCCACCCCAATCCACACCCTTCATGGGGTTGCGGTACTTGGGGAACACCGCTTCCACCCGGTTGATTACCGACTGGAAGTGATTCCACAAGGTGGTTGCGGTCGGGTCGTGCTGGTGCGCGCCCATGTAGTCCTCGACCGTCTGCCCCTCATCCTTGAGCCACTGGATCGCGGTTTCGAGGTACTCTTGGCGGATCGGCGATCCCCTCACATACTTGTTTCCGACCGCGTAGGCCGGACCTTGCGGCCTGCTGAAATACCGCTTTGCGTCGGACACCCACGGTCCGGCATAAACCGCGTTCCGCAACTCCTGGTCAGTCAGCTTCTCCCCGGCGATGTTGATGACCCTGAACCAAGCCAGCTTTTCGCTGTCGGTTCCGTCGCAGACGTAAACCTGCAATTCATAATCGAGAATCCGCTCCTTCTGGTCGTCTTGCAGGTTGAAGAAATACAGTCCGTCGAGGGAGTAATCGCCTTCCACGTACTGCGCGGCCGAGATCGTGCGCTGCTGGCCGTCGATGACCTCATACGTTCCGTCCTGGCGTACGGTCCAATACATCACATTGAGCGGAAAGCCCTTGTTGATTGTCTCGATCACCGCATCGCGCTGCTTGTCCTTGTAGACGAACTCGCGCTGAAACGGCGGGCGGATGTCGAGCTTGCCGCCATAGCCGCGCACCCCGCCTTCGCCGTCGTCGTGGTAGCCCTCCACGAGGTCGCGGACTGTGATTTCATGCAGATCGATTTTCATTGCGACGGCACTCTCCTAACCAGAAGGCGTCTATAGGTGCTCGTATATCTGCCCTCCACCCTTATTACCCCTCCTTCTCGACTATTCAGATAGCTATAGTTGGGCGCATCCTCCAACGTGTATTTTTTCGTTTTCAGTCCGTAGTGGTCAGCACTTGCCGTTATCCCCAAGATTTCAAACTGTTCCGGGTTGTGCTTGTCCAGAAACGTGACCGGCACGCCCATCGTGCCGTCCCAATCCATCGGGATGTCGGCAACCCTGTTCACGTTGATCGCCTCGTAGTTGTCGTAGGCCGGATATTCCTCCGGCGAGTAGCGCTTGTAGAGGATCAATTCCTCGTGGCGCTTTTGGTGGTCGAGATTGGTAAACCAGGCCGCGTTGCCCAACCGTCCCTTGATAACCCCCTCGACGACTCGATAGGCGCTCCCCTCCTTGGCACTCGCCGCCAATTACCGCGCGTAACCCTCCGGCACGTCGAACAGCATGTCTCGGCCCTTCGGGGTGACGCCAAGCCACATCCTGTTGTCCTTGATCAGCGGAAAAATCTCCTTGTAGGTGACGGCGTTCTGACTCCCGACGATCAGGAAATTCTTGCCTTATTGCATCAGTTGGGCGACGTATTCGCGGAACAGCGAAAACGGCGGGTTGGTCACCACGATGTCCGCCTGCTCCAGAAGCTCGATGCACTCCGCGCTGCGGAAATCCCCGTCCCCTTCAAACTCGCGGATTCCAATGTCCCCGAGGTTGGGAACTCTGCCGCCCCGGGTGTTCCCCTTGTATTCGAGCCATATCGCCCGATCCGACTCGTGGCGGCTGAAAAGGTCGCGTTCCTGGTTCCTGTAGCACGCGGTGATGAGCTTCTTCAGGCCCAGGCGCTCGAAATTGTACGAGAAGTAGTGGAAGAAGTTCGAGACGCGCGGGTCATCGCAATTGCAGTACACAACCTTGCCGGAGAAGTGTCCACCGTAGTGGCGCAGCTCGTTCTCGATATCGGAAAGCTGCGTGTAGAACTCGTCGTTCTTTTCCCGCCTGGCTCTTCGCAGGTTTTCATTCAGAGACATGGGCTGCCCCCGCATTGAGCCCTTTGTCGACGATCAGTTCCCGACATAGACAGGCGCAGCCGCTTGAGCCGGCCATGCCGACGGCGCGAGCCTCAATCATTCGTGCAACGCCCTCATGCGCCGTTCCGCAGCCGTCCGACCGCGCCGCGCCTGCGCAAGCTCGTAAGCAGCCTGCATGCGCATCCAATGGTCGGCGGTGCCCCAGCCGATCTCCTCCAGCGCCAGCGCCATGTTCGCCGACACCCCCGCCTTGCCGTTCAGCAGCCGCGACAGCGTGCCGCGCTCGCAGCCGAGCCGCGCCGCCGTCTCGGTCACGTTCCAGCCCACGTCGTCCATGCTCTCGCGGATCAGTTCGCCCAGGTGCGGCGGGTTCAGCATCGGGCCGACGCGATCGCTCGCAATGTCGTTCATGGTCAGTGCTCCCTTCGGTCAGTGGTAGTCGATCAGGTCCACGTCCACGGCCTCGCCGTCCTCGAAGCGGAACACCACGCGCCAGTTGCCCGAGACGCGAACGCTCCACTGGCCCGCGCGGTCGCCCTTCAGGGGATGCAGCCGGAAGCCCGGCGCGTCGGCGCTGCCCGGATGCGTCGCCTCTTGCAGACGGAACAGGATACGCCGAAGCCGTGGCACGAGACCGG
>JAAXGF010000349.1:5128-16993 GCA_012267605.1 Alphaproteobacteria bacterium
GTCCCTTGTGCCTGATCCTCATGATTCACTGTAGCGCGCCACGTTACACGCCGCAATCGCCCGCCGTGCCGTCGCGACCGACGGCAACCCTGCGGAGCGATAACGTGTGCACGGCCCGACCCTACGCTGCGGGAACATGTGCGGCGACCACTGCGGCGCGGCGGTAACGCGCGCGCCCGCATGGCCGCCGACAGTGCGGCCCGAGTAATTGACGCTGCCGGTGCGCGCGCCCGCACGCATTGATCTGTTACCTCGTGCTTCCTATAGTGCCGCTCGGAAGCCGCGCGGCGGTTCGGGGACTGTCTCCGCAAGTGCGCGGCGGGCGCTGCCGCTCAAGCGCCGCTCGGGCTAAACGCCGGTTGCACAACGGCTTTCATCGCCCGACGGCTTGAGCGGCCAGGAAGCGGGATAGGGACGCCCTTCGGCGCGTTGTTCTCACACCCTAGGCATAGAGCACTGGGGCCAAAATCGTGCGGGAACGGAGTACCGCAGCATTCACAGTACGGCGGCGCGATAAAATCAACCGCTATCCAACAATCTGCGCACAAATGGCCGGGCAAGGCGACACCCACGCCACACGCCAGGCAGCGAGGCGGCAACACCGCATCAAGCAGCAAATTGGCGCCGCGCCGAATCTGAGACGACCGCAGGACGGACGGTTGCATCCCCTCATTTGCGCGTTTGTGCCGGGTCCGTCAAGCCGCTTTCGCGCAAGCACAGCATACGGCGGGCCGGAAGTAGGTGATTATGGCCGCACTCCGACGGCGCTGCTGTTCACTTTGGTGAGATAAATCGGAATTTTCGCCGCCGCCAAATACTCATCGACAGCTTGCTGACTTCCCGACCAGCAAAAATAATCGTCGATGATCAACACGCCTTTCGGCACTAGCCGCGGAAAAAGATGCTCCATTTCGTGTTTTGTCGATTCATACCAATCCGTGTCCAAACGCAATACGGCGATCTCCTCCGGGATCGTGCTGGGTATTGTTTCCTCGACCTTGCCCTCAACGGTCACGAAGCGTTCTTGGCCGTAGTCGACACTAGCCAGATTGCGTTTGACATCCTCAAGGCCAGCACAACACCAGTCCGATGAATCGGGCCCGGTACTCGTAAGACGGAATTGCTCGTTGGGATCGGTTTTGCCACGCAGGGACTTGTCCTTCTCGGTTGGTTTGGGCATGCCTGTGAACGTGTCGTAAAGATAGAACGACCGGTCGGTAACCCCGAGCTGTTTGAAGGTTAGGGCCGCGGCCATCATGGCGCCACCACGCCAGACTCCACATTCCACCACCGCACCGGGTATCCCGTAGCGATGCACATAACGCGCCGCCTCAATAAGAGAAAAAAGCGTGTTCGGCATCAACATGGTGCACTCTTGAACTCGCAATATTGTGTCCTGCGCGTCCTTGTCCAATTTTTTAAGTTGATCGTGAAATTTCTTGGCACGCCGCTTTTTCGTCTTTCGATCGTGCGCCGATCCAGCGAGTATCCTAAACTGCCCTTTAAACATTCTCGAACCTTCGACGTCTCATCCCGAATTACCTGTGAACCGAACTCGGAATTCGAAATAGCGGTTGAAACGGCCAGACACGTTAACGCCGCGACATTGGCTTGACCGTCGTAACCGAATCGACACTGAGCCTCGTGCAGTAGGGCTTCGAACCTGCCGCCTACCCGTCACGTCAATGCTACGCCGAGAATTTGGCTACGCCAGCTGGGCTTGCTCGCCATCCCCCTCGCTCGTAGAGGAATCCGTCAAGGCCTCCGCGCGGGCGGCTTCCTCAAGCTCACGGTCCCGTTCCGCCGCTACCTGTTTCAAGCGGGCCATGACCCCGCCGGTTCCGGCCGGGATCAAGCGCCCCACAATCACGTTCTCTTTGAGCCCAACTAGGCTGTCGATTCGACCGGCAACAGCCGCCTCAGTGAGAACGCGGGTAGTTTCCTGGAACGAAGCGGCCGAAATAAACGACTTCGTCTGAAGGGACGCCTTGGTGATCCCTTGAAGGACAGAAATAGCGGACGCCGCGGCACGGCCATCGTTTTCCGCCTCAAGATTAACGGCATCGAATTCCCGTCGATCCACCTGTTCGCCGATGAGAAACGTCGTTTCACCAGGATCAACGATTTCGACTTTTTGCAACATTTGTCTCGCTATGACTTCGATATGCTTGTCGTTAATTTTAACCCCCTGCAATCTATACACTTCCTGTATTTCGCTAACTAAGTAATTAGCCAGCGCCTCCACGCCAAGCACCTTCAAGATGTCGTGTGGAACGGGATTGCCATCCATCAGCAGATCGCCCTTTTCGACGAAGTCACCGTCGTGGACAGTGATGTGCTTACCTTTCGGGATTAGGTACTCGACGGGATCGCCACCGTCATCGACCGGCCGGACAATAATTCGCCGTTTGGCTTTGTAATCCTTTCCGAATTCGACGCGGCCAGATGTTTCGGCGATAATTGCATGGTCTTTTGGCTTCCGCGCCTCAAAAAGCTCGGCGACCCTTGGAAGACCACCGGTAATATCGCGCGTTTTGCTGGATTCACGAGGAATACGTGCCAACACATCGCCAGCATGAACATCAGAACCATTATCCACGCTAAGAATCGCGTCAACGGACAAGAAGTACCGTGCTTCGAGGCCATTGGCCAATGTCACGACTTCGCCCTTTTCGTCACGCAAAGTAATCCGTGGCCGCAATTCCGAACCCCGGGGCTGCTGCTTCCAGTCAACCACGACCTTGTTGGATATTCCGGTTGCCTCGTCGAGAATTTCACGCACCGACACGCCTTCAATCATGTCCACGTAATTGGCGACCCCGGCACGCTCAGCAATAATCGGCAAGGTATACGGATCCCACTCAGCCAGACGTTGTCCCTTGGTCACGTGTTCATCATCATCCGCCAATAGACGGGCGCCGTATGGAACTCGGTGGCGGGCCTTTTCACGGCCACTCTCATCCAGCATCACGACCTCGCAGGTACGACCCATCACTACTGGCCGATCCTCACTGTCGATAACAACATTTCGGTTGCGCACCGTCACAGTTCCATCGAAGGCTGCCTCGATACTCGATTGTTCGGCGCCACGTTGTGCAGTGCCACCGATATGGAAGGTGCGCATGGTCAACTGGGTGCCGGGCTCCCCGATAGACTGAGCAGCGATCACGCCAACGGACTCGCCGACATTCACGGGCGTACCGCGGGCCAAATCGCGGCCATAGCAACGGCTGCACACGCCGATCTCGCTCTCACATGTGAGCACCGAACGTATGAGGACCGAATTGACCCCGGCTGTTTCAATGGCGTCGAGCACCTCTTCGGTAATCATTTCGCCGGCACCAACAAGAACCTCGCCGTCCATCGGGCTAACGATATCGACACTGGCGAAACGGCCAAGAATGCGCTCCGACAACGGCGATATCACGTCTCCGCCCTCGACCACGGCGCTGACGCTCAAGCCGTCCGTAGTACCGCAGTTGTCCTCGACAATGATGCAGTCTTGGGCAACGTCGACCAGTCGACGGGTTAAGTAGCCGGAGTTCGCGGTTTTGAGTGCCGTATCCGCCAAGCCTTTACGGGCGCCGTGAGTAGAATTGAAGTACTCGAGAACCGACAGACCTTCCTTGAAATTGGCGATAATCGGTGTTTCTATGATTTCGCCCGATGGCTTCGCCATCAATCCACGCATTCCAGCAAGTTGCTTCATCTGGGCGGCCGAGCCACGCGCACCGGAATGCGCCATCATGTAAATCGAATTCACCGGCACATGGATCCCCGTTTCCGGATCGACTTCGTCCGTCGCCGACAACCCTTTCATCATTTCTTCCGCTATACGCTCGGTGCAATGGGACCAGGCGTCGATAACCTTGTTGTATTTTTCGCCTTGCGTGATCAATCCATCCAGATACTGCTGTTCATACTCCCTGACTTTATCGCGAGTTTCATCAACCAACGTCTCCTTTGAATCGGAAACGACCATATCGTCTTTGCCGAAGGAAATTCCCGCTCGGCAGGCATAGCTGAATCCTAGGCCCATTATGCGGTCGGCGAATAGAACCGTTTCTTTCTGCCCACAGTGCCGGTAGACGAGATCAATTACGTGAGTAATTTCCTTTTTGGTCAGCAACCGATTGATCTGACTAAATTCGACGGCGTGGTGACGAGGCAAGATTTGCGACAGCAACATACGTCCGGGCGTCGTGTCGACAACGCTGGTCACGGTCGCGCCCTCCGGATTTACGCCGGTGTAACGACACTTAATCTTTGCGTGAATCGACAACGCGCCGGAATCAAGAGCATGCTCGATTTCGTTCACATCAAGAAACGCCATGCCCTCACCCGGTACGCCGGAACGCTCCATCGACAAGTAGTATAGGCCGAGGATGATGTCCTGAGAGGGAACGATAATCGGCTTCCCATTGGCCGGACTGAGAATGTTGTTTGTCGACATCATCAGAACACGCGCCTCAAGCTGCGCTTCCAGCGACAACGGGACGTGTACGGCCATTTGATCGCCATCGAAATCCGCGTTGAAGGCGGTACACACGAGAGGGTGAAGCTGTATCGCTTTTCCCTCGATCAACACCGGCTCGAATGCCTGGATACCCAAGCGGTGCAGCGTTGGGGCACGGTTCAATAGGACGGGGTGCTCGCGAATGACTTGTTCGAGGATGTCCCAAACCTCCGGACGTTCCTTTTCCACCATTCGCTTGGCCGCCTTGATGGTGGTTGCCATGCCATACAGTTCGAGCTTTGAGTAGATGAAGGGTTTGAACAATTCGAGAGCCATCTTTTTCGGCAGACCGCACTGATGCAGTTTCAGCTCGGGTCCGACAACGATCACTGACCGTCCCGAATAATCGACTCGCTTGCCCAAGAGATTTTGCCGGAAACGCCCTTGCTTGCCCTTGAGCATGTCACTAAGACTTTTCAGCGGACGTTTGTTGGCGCCGGTGATGACACGGCCGCGACGACCATTGTCGAACAGGGCGTCAACAGATTCCTGCAGCATACGCTTTTCGTTCCGCACAATGATGTCCGGGGCACGCAATTCAATCAGGCGCTTCAAACGATTATTCCGGTTGATGACGCGTCGATATAGGTCGTTGAGGTCGGAAGTGGCGAAACGACCGCCGTCCAATGGCACCAAGGGCCTCAATTCCGGTGGAATAACGGGGATCACATCGAGAATCATCCACTCTGGGCGATTTCCCGATTCCAGCATGGTTTCAATGAGTTTCAGCCGCTTGACGATTTTCTTTCTCTTCGCCTCCGAGCCAGTCTCGGTTAACTCGGTACGCAGCCTGACCTGTTCGGAGTCGAGATCAAGTCCCATCAAAATGGTCTTAATGGCCTCCGCGCCAATCCCAGTCTCGAAGGCCGCTTCACCGTATTCCTCCTGAGCCTTGAGGTAGGCATCCTCGTTCAAGAGTTCGTAGCGCTTGAGCGGCGTCAAGCCCGCTTCCATGACCACATAACTTTCGAAATAAAGAACCCGTTCGAGTTCCTTTAAAGTCATGTCGAGAATAAGGCCAATCCGCGATGGCAAGGACTTTAGAAACCATATGTGCGCGACCGGCGCGGCGAGCTCGATATGACCCATACGCTCGCGTCGCACCTTTGATTGAATGACCTCTACACCGCATTTTTCGCATACAACGCCACGATATTTCATGCGTTTGTATTTTCCGCAAAGGCATTCGTAGTCCTTTACTGGACCGAAAATACGCGCGCAGAACAATCCATCCCGTTCTGGCTTGAATGTCCGATAATTGATGGTTTCAGGTTTCTTGACCTCGCCGTAAGACCAAGACCGGATCTTTTCCGGGCTAGCGATGGAAATCCTGATTTGATCGAAGCTCTGTGGTCCGCTTGCCTGACCAAAGATCTTCATCAATTCGTTCATACGACTTCTCCTAAATCAAGCTTTCGTCAAATCCAGTGGGCGATTGCCCAAGTCTCGAACCCTCGCCGTCTCTCAGTCTTGTCTAGCTCTTTTGCAGGAGCTCCACGTTGAGACCCAGAGCGTGGAGTTCCTTAACCAGTACGTTGAAACTCTCCGGGATACCCGCTTCAAAGTTATCCCCGCCTTTTACGATAGCTTCGTAGACCTTGGTTCGGCCCGAAATGTCGTCTGACTTGACGGTGAGCATTTCTTGTAGCGTGTAGGCTGCGCCGTAGGCTTCCAAAGCCCAAACTTCCATTTCTCCAAAGCGCTGACCGCCAAACTGAGCTTTACCACCCAACGGCTGCTGAGTAACAAGGCTGTAAGGACCGATTGATCGGGCATGGATCTTGTCATCAACCAAGTGATGAAGCTTCATCATGTATATGTAGCCGACGGTGACGTCGCGGCCAAATTGCTCGCCGGTCCTTCCGTCGACCAGCGTCACCTGACCCGATTCATCGAATCCAGCACGTTCAAGCATAGCCACAATGTCCGCCTCGTGCGCGCCGTCGAATACCGGTGTCGCCATGGGCACGCCATTGCGTAACGCATTAGCAAAACCAGTTACCTTCTCGGACGACATCTTGCTCAGTTTGCGACCGATTTCCGTATCTGCGTATATCTTCGCGAGATATTCCTTAAGCTTCGAACCGCCATCCCCCTGCGTGACGGTGTCGACGATATTTCCGATACGACGCCCAACACCCGCTGCCGCCCAACCGAGGTGGGTCTCAAGTATCTGGCCAACATTCATTCGCGACGGAACGCCGAGAGGATTAAGCACGATATCGACATGAGTCCCGTCTTCGAGATAGGGCATATCCTCAATTGGGACGATGCGCGAAATGACGCCCTTGTTGCCGTGACGACCGGCCATCTTGTCTCCCGCCTGGAGCTTGCGTTTCACGGCGACAAATACCTTGACCATTTTTAGGACGCCAGGCGGCAGCTCGTCCCCCCTTTGAAGCTTTTCGACTTTATCATCGAACCACGACTTGAGACGGTCCAAGGCCATATCCCTTTGGGCCCTGAGTTGCTCAATCTGACCCATAGTAGCCTCGTCCTTCAGGCCGATCTGCCACCAATCAGCCCGATCGACGGCGTCAAGGGCCGCCTCGGTCACCTTGCCCCCCGCCTTGACCCCTTTGAGCCCACCAGCGACGACCTTGCCCAGAAGAAGAGCGCGCAGACTTTCATAGACGTTGCGCTCGACAATAACCCTCTCGTCCGTACGGTCCTTCGCCAGGCGCTCGATTTCGTCGCGTTCGATGGCCAGGGCGCGTTCATCCTTCTCGACTCCACGCCGCGAGAAGACTCGTACCTCAACCACCGTACCGGAAACACCGGGAGGAAGACGCAAACTCGTGTCTCGCACGTCTGAAGCCTTCTCACCAAAGATCGCGCGCAGGAGTTTTTCTTCTGGAGTCATCGGACTCTCGCCCTTGGGCGTTATCTTGCCGACCAGAATGTCGCCGGGTTTGACTTCTGCGCCAATGTAGACGATGCCGGCTTCATCCAAATTCTTGAGCGCTTCCTCGCCGACATTCGGAATATCACGCGTAATCTCCTCCTGGCCAAGCTTCGTATCGCGCGCCATGACCTCGAATTCCTCGATGTGAATTGAGGTAAAAACGTCGTCTTTGACCAATCGTTCGGAGATCAGAATGGAATCTTCGAAGTTGTAGCCGTTCCACGGCATGAAGGCGACGAGCACGTTGCGCCCAAGCGCTAGCTCGCCCTTATCGATGCTTGGTCCGTCGGCGACGATATCTCGAGCTTTGACTCGGTCACCTACCTTGACTAAGGGTCGCTGATTAATGCAGGTATTCTGATTCGAGCGCTGAAACTTGGACAGGTTGTATATGTCGACGCCCAGTCCGTCACCGGAATCGTCGGAAGCCCGGATCACAACGCGCGTCGCGTCCACCTGATCAACCACACCGTCGCGCCGGGCAATGATGGTCGCGCCGGAATCACGTGCCACCACGTCTTCCATGCCGGTGCCGACCAGTGGCGCCTCCGTCTGAATAAGCGGGACCGCCTGGCGCTGCATGTTGGAACCCATCAAGGCTCGATTCGCGTCATCATTCTCAAGAAACGGTATGAGCGCTGCCGCCACCGATACCAGTTGCTTGGGCGATACGTCGATAAAATCGATAGCGTCGGCCGGCGACATCACGAAATCGCCGTTGCGCCGGCAGCTAACCAAGTCTTGTTGGAATCGCCCCTCGTCGTCTAGCTCGGCATTCGCTTGAGCGATGGCATACCGACCTTCCTCCATCGCCGACAAATAAACGACCTCATCCGTGACTCGGCCATCTGCAACTTTCCTATATGGGCTTTCAATGAATCCGTACTTGTTGATGCGAGCGTAGGTCGCAAGGCTATTGATGAGACCGATATTCGGCCCCTCAGGAGTCTCGATGGGACAAATACGTCCATAGTGCGTCGGATGCACGTCACGCACTTCGAATCCAGCGCGTTCCCGAGTTAATCCGCCCGGCCCGAGAGCCGATAGACGGCGCTTGTGGGTGATTTCCGAAAGCGGATTGGTCTGATCCATGAACTGAGACAGCTGGGACGAACCAAAGAATTCGCGCACCGCCGCTGCCACCGGTTTCGCATTAATTAAATCATGCGGCATGACACTATCGATCTCGACCGAACTCATGCGTTCCCGGATCGCCCGTTCCATGCGCAGTAATCCGACTCGATACTGGTTTTCCATCAATTCCCCGACGGACCGAACCCGACGGTTGCCCAGGTGATCGATATCGTCGATCTCACCGCAGCCATCCTTCAACCCCACCAGGGTACGCACTGCGGCCAATATGTCTTCCTTGCGCAGGACTCGGATATCATCCTCGGCGTCTTGGTTAAGTCGCGCATTTAGCTTTACGCGACCAACGGCCGAAAGATCGTAGCGCTCCGGATCGAAAAACAGCCCTTTGAATAGAGCCTGAGCAGTGTCGACCGTCGGTGGTTCGCCAGGACGCATAACGCGGTAAATCTCGAACAGCGCATCCTCTGTCGACTTACATTTGTCGATGGCAAGGGTGTTCCGCATGTAGGGACCGACAGTAATGTGATCGATGGCCAATATTGGCAGTTCACCGATTTCGTTGGCTTCGAACGCGGTGATCGAATCTGCCGTAATTTCGTCGCCCGCCTCGATCACAATCTCGCCGGTTGATCGGTTAATCACATCACGGGCTGCGTACGATCCGATCATCTCCTCGGAAACAACCAGCTGTTCTTTGAGGCCCGCCTCAACGAGCTTGTTTATCTTTCGCGCGCCGATCTTCACACCCGCCTCGGCGACAACCTCTCCGCTGTCGGCGTCGACCAGGTCACGGACCAGCTTTGTACCGCGGAGACGATCGGCATCGACGGGCGTACGCCAGCCTTTTTCGTTCCTAGTGAAAATCACGGTATCGTAGAAATAACTAAGGATATCCTCCCTATCCATACCCAGGCCGAACAGCATCGTCGTAACCGGTAGCTTCCTTCTTCGATCGATTCGAACGTAAACCAGATCCTTCGCATCAAATTCGAAATCGAGCCATGAACCTCGGTATGGAATTACCCGTGCCGCAAATAGATATTTTCCAGAAGAGTGCGTCTTGCCCTTGTCGTGATCGAAAAACACGCCCGGTGAGCGGTGCATTTGACTGACGATTACGCGTTCCGTTCCATTGATGACAAACGTTCCATTGTTGGTCATCAGCGGCATATCGGCCAAATAGACTGTTTGCTCCTTGATATCTCGGACATCACGTTTGTTGATGTCCTCGTCAATGTCGAAAATCCACAGCTGGAGAGTTACCTTCAACGGAGCAGCGTAGGTCATGCCGCGCTGTTGACACTCGTCAACATCGTATTTCGGCGGCTCGAATTCGTAGCGAACGAAATGGAGTTCGGCACGTTCGGAAAAGTCCTTGATGGGAAAGACCGACAGAAATACTTCCTGCAGGCCAAATACGATCCGGTCCTCTGCAGCAATATCCATCTGCAGGAACTGATCGTAGGACTTCTTCTGAACCTCAATCAGGTTCGGCATCGGCGTTGCGGACGCAATTCGCCCAAAATTTCGCCGCCTAGGAGTTCGAATCAATTCGCTTCCGATCTTCGCGGATTTCGACATGCTGGATCCTTGGCTACAGTTCGTTCAGGGACGTGCACACCGGCACGAACTAATGGTCGATACGAAACCATCGGTCGGGACAGGGCGTGGAAAAGCGCTTCCGACACCACTTCGGGTGCCGGGATCGACGGTGATGGCCGCAGGTTAATGCCGCGCTCGTCACTTGATATCGACCGTCGCACCCGCTGATTCAAGTTGGCTCTTAATTTTCTCGGCCTCTTCCTTTGAAACGGCCTCCTTCACTGGCTTGGGAGCCGATTCAACCAAGTCCTTGGCCTCTTTGAGTCCCAAACTCGTGATTGCCCGAACTTCCTTGATCACGTTGATTTTCTTTTCGCCTACTGCACTAAGAACAACGGTGAACTCGGTTTGCTCCTCGGTCGCTTCTGCGGCCTCGCCAGCCACGGCGGCTCCGGGTGCAGCCGCAACGGCCACCGAAGCAGCCGCCGACACACCCCACTTTTCCTCCAACATCTTGCTCAGCTCGGCTGCCTCCAGGACAGACAAAGTCGAGAGCTCGTCAGCGATTTTGGCCAAATCAGCCATGTTCATCTCCTTGTATTACCGAATTACCAATGAATGCGGCGACAGCCGGCGCGGTTCGCGCGCCGCTCATGCCTCCTTCGACCCATAAGCGGAAAACACCCTGGCCAACTGGCCTGCGGGCGCTTGCAACACGCCCGCGAGCTTTGTTGAGGGCGCTTGAATCAAACCGGTGAGTTTGGCCCGCAACTCATCGAGCGACGGCAAACTAGCGAGACCCTTGACACCGTCGGGGTCAAGCACAACGTCACCCAATCCGCCGCTGACAATTTCCAGCTTGTCACTCTTTTTCGCAAACGCGGCGGTTACCTTCGCTGCGGCGACCGGATCGTGAGAATAGGCGATCGCCGTCGGGCCGACAAAATATTCGGCCAAACCTGCATACGGCGTGCCTTCCAGGGCGCGAAGGGCGAGCCGATTCTTGATCACCCGAAAGGTCGCGCCCTCACCCCTCATTTTTCGGCGAAGATCGGTTGCTTCTGCAACTGTCAAACCGGTATACCGGTTCACCACCATCAGGTTCGCTTCCGCGAAAATTCCATGAAGCGCCGATACGATTGTTTCCTTTGTCGTACGATCCACGAACCTCCTCCTCGACGAAGAAAAGGTAAAGCCGATTGACGGCAATTCCCATTTTCGGCCACTTCTCCACCCATCGCGGAAAAGCGCCACACACGCCCGTCCTGGAAGTTCAACCCTGGGGCCACGCGGACGCGAAAGCCCAGGCACTGGGTTCAACTCCGTCTACGTAGGCGGGCAACGCCCCTTCAGCCAAACCGAAAACAGTTAATCCGGCCACGGCACCCACGGTCTCGGACAGAACATCTCACGGCGCACTGCCGTGTCCTTCGAATCCACCGCCATCTGGCGCCGGATTCCCCATACCTTACGTTACAATTTCGCCAAACTGTTCCTTCTTCAAGATGTAACACTCAACACATCGACGGCGACGCTGGTCCCCATCGAAGAAGTGAGTGAAATCTTCTTCAAATAGGTGCCTTTCGCGCCGGACGGCTTCGCGCGAACAATGGCTCCAACGAACGCGCGCAGATTCTCGAGAATGTTGTCCCCGGAAAAGCTAGCCTTGCCGACCCCGGCGTGAACAATCCCCTGTTTTTCAGCACGAAACTGAACCTGGCCTGCTTTCGCCGCCTTTACAGCCGACGCGAGATCCTGGGTAACAGTTCCGAGCTTGGGGTTGGGCATCAAGCCACGGGGACCCAAAATT
>JAAXGF010000378.1 GCA_012267605.1 Alphaproteobacteria bacterium
TACGTGGGATTGCCCCAATGGGTCGAAACCGAAACATTCGACGATAGCCAAACTTTCGAGACCGAATTCGCCACCTTTGCGGAACTGGAACCTGAGCCTGAAGAAACTCCCGAGACGCCGCCTCCACCGCCTCCACCTCCGCCACCGCCTGTGGTCCCGCCACCACCGGAGGCCCAAGCTGAACCGGAAATCGTGCCAATCTCGGAGGCGATACCACAGCCAAAACCCAAGGCAGAGCCGCCACCCATCAAACAGGCTAGCGTCATTCCGCCGAAGCAAAAGCCAAAACCCCCGCAGCCCGATTTTCATTCCGTGCTCAAGCGCCTTGGGAAAGAGACGCCTCCGCCACGCGCTACACCTCCGCCACGGACACAGCCAGTGTCGCGGCTTCGCGCGGCGGCGTTGACCCGCGGCGAGATCGACGCGATAAGACGTCAAATTGAAACGAATTGGAGCATTCCCGCCGGCGCACGCGACGCTGAGGATTTATCGGTCGAAATTCGCATCGTGCTAGCGCCGGACGGGACTGTGCGCAATGTAAGCATCTCTGACGTCGCGCGCATGGCTGGCCACGACTATTACCGTTCCGCCGCAGAGAGCGCCAAGCGCGCGGTGCTGAAATCGAGCCCGCTACGGGGATTGCCCCCCGACAAATATGAAGCATGGCGGGAAATCGTCCTCAACTTTGATCCAAAGAGTGTTCTCGGCCCATGACCGCAATTTTCAATTCTTTTCGTCAAATTGTAGGCAATTCCGCCAGACGAAAGTTATTCTTCATGTGGGTGTTGGTACCAACGGCCATTTGGCCCTCCCAGGCCTGGCCCGAACTGCGGATCGACATCACCCGCGGCCATGTTGACCCCATGCCGATCGCGATAACCCGGCTGGTTGGAGAAACCGGCGCACCATCCACGTTTGGGATTGATATTGCGGCTGTTGTTCGGGTGAATTTGGAAAGGTCGGGGCTGTTTCGTGCCATTGACGAGCGGGCCTTTATCCAACAGCCGGAAGCTATCGGTGCGTTGCCGCGATTCGCTGACTGGCGCTTGATCAACGCCCAGGCACTGGTCAGTGGAAACGTCGAAATTGAGGCGGACGGTCGCGTGAAAGTTACTTTTCGTCTGTGGGATGTCTTTGCGGAACAGCAAATGGTTGGGTTCGTTTACCGCACCGTTCCATCGAATTGGCGAAGGATAGCTCATAAGATCTCCGACGACATCTTCAAGCGCATCACTGGTGAGCAGGGATATTTTGACACACGTATTGTCTACGTGGCGGAAAGTGGTCCCCTCGAACGGAGGGTGAAGCGCTTGGCAATCATGGATCAAGACGGCGAAAATCATCGATACCTAACGGAAGGGCGAAACCTCGTGCTCACGCCGCGCTTTTCGCCAACGGCACAGGAAATTACCTATCTGTCCTATGTCAACGATCAGCCACGCGTATATATCCTGAATATCGATACCGGGCGGCGCGAAGTCATTGGCAACTTCCCCAACATGACCTTTGCGCCCAGATTTTCACCCGACGGCAATTCTGTTGTTATGAGTCTCGCGGACAACGGAAATTCCGACATTTACACCCTGGATCTTCGAAATCGACGGGAGACGCGCTTAACGCGTCACCCGGCGATCGATACCTCGCCTAGCATGTCGCCGGACGGTCGATGGATCAGCTTTAATTCAGATCGCGGCGGATCTCAGCAGGTATACGTCATGGAAGTCGATGGCTCCAACGTGCAGCGGATAAGCTTCGACAGGGGCCGCTACGCCACACCCGTTTGGTCGCCTCGAGGCGACTTAATCGCGTTTACAAAAATATTGGACGGTACCTTCTACATAGGCGTCATGCGACCCGACGGAACCGGTGAACGGCTGTTGACCGAGGGTTTTCTCGTCGAGGGGCCGACTTGGTCGCCGAATGGCCGGGTCCTCATGTTTTTCCGACAGTTGCCGAATGACGGTACGGGCACGGAATCGACCCGCCTCTACTCGATCGATCTTACCGGCTATAATGAATTCGAGGTGCCAACGCCGATTGATGCTTCGGACCCGGCGTGGTCCCCCTTGATTCCATAATATTCCGAACGTATATTCAGGTGGGCCAACCGCCGTACGAAAGGTGTCAGAAGAAACGCCGCCAGCATGAGCGTTGAATATTTTTCCAAAGTTTCAAATGAAAACGTCTCGTTTCACATCTCGTAAGGCGTTCCGCAAATCCCGGCAATAGGAGATAAATTCGATGGGGATGAAGCTACTTAGCCTTTTCGCTGCGGTTATGTTGGTCGCGGCGTGCGAAACCACACCCGAAGGCAGCGGAGACAGCGCCGGAGAAGGTACTGCGGCCGATAACGGATCCACAACCGGAAGCGGCACTTCCGGGGTCACTTCCGAAGGGACGGGCGAATCGTATGCCACACCTTCGATCACGCCAGGCAGCCAAGAGGACCTGACGAAGAACGTCGGGGACATGGTGTTTTTTGATTTTGACAAGTCGGTATTGAAGCCCGCCGCCCAGGCCACACTCAACAAGCAGGCGGAGTGGATTAATCGCTTTTCCACCGTTCGCGTTAAGATTGAGGGGCACTGCGACGAACGAGGCACACGGGAATACAATCTGGCGTTGGGCGAACGGCGCGCGAGTGCGGTCAAAAACTATCTCGTCGCCAGGGGAGTAAACCCGAACCGAATTGACACCGTCTCTTACGGCAAAGAAAGGCCTCTGGATCCGGAGAGCAACCCGGCGGCGTGGGCACAAAACAGGCGCGGCGTTACCGTCGTCGTTCGGCCTGCCGCCTGAGTAAATTCTGCCGATTCGCCAAGGTGATTGCTTGGCCGTCGTGGTATCATAATTCCAGGCCCGGCGGGTCGGGGACGCGTCAATTCTACACGGTGCTTTGTCCCGCCGACTTGCCGGCAACGGTCTGTTCTAACGATCGCGGAGCCGATCCCATCGTCCTCCCTACTACCCATGGGAGCAGGCTGATCGGGGGGGCGTCGCGGAGGAGATGGCCGGAACAGACGTACAAATATGCGCCAAAGCGTATGTTGGAATCGATAAATTAGGCCATGACACGAATTACGATTTGCCTGATCGCGCCGGTGGCGGTTCTTCTTGCGACGTTCATCGCGCCTAGCTTCGCCCAAGATACACGCGGCCTGATCGATCGTATCGACCAGCTGACCCGAAAACTAAACGACCTCGATCGTCATATTTACCGGGGCACCATACCTCCGGCCTCAGCTCCCAACCAAAATGCGTCACCTGACACAGTGCGCGCAGCCAACATTGAAATTCGGCTGCAGCAACTAAACGACGAATTTCGCAGTTTGACGGGTAGCGTGGAGAAACTCGCCCACGATGTACGAATACTAAATGACAGAGTAGAAAAACTCGTCGCCGATGTCGATTTTCGCCTATCCGCCATCGAGCGGGCGGGCACCGTATCCCCGGCAGCGCCACCACAAGGGAGCCCGAATGTCTCGCCAGTCCTTGTCCCGCCAGAAGCTGACCAGCCGGCGAACCCACCCGTGACACAACAGTTTACCTCGCTTCCCGCTGGCACGGCGAAAGAACGGTACGACCACGCTAAGAAATTGCTTTTCGAAAGACGTTGGGATGAAGTGGAATTCGCGTTACAGCAATTCATCGATGAGCATCCTGACCACGTTCTCGTGAGCAACGCATACTATTGGCTGGGTGAAACCCATTACGTGAGAAAGGACTACGATCGCTCTGCCATTATATTTGCCGACGGATACAAGAAGCTCCCCCAGGGGAATAAGGCGCCGGACATCCTTTTGAAATTGGGGCTTTCGCTGGTTAGTCTCGGCCGCAACGAGGATGCGTGCCTTACCTTCGAAGAATTAAGTAGATTGTTTCCAAACGTACCGAACGCATTTAAACAGCAAGCGGACAAGGCGAAACAAAAAGCGGACTGCGCCTAGCCCAGGGCGCCGCTCAGCACGCGGGTGCTTAACTCTCGAACATTCGGCCAAACATTCTGTGATCGGTTGACGCGGATTGGTGGTTTTGAGCCGGAGCCACACGTCGCCGTCGCGGTATCGGGCGGCGCTGATAGTATGGCATTGTGCCTACTCACCGTAGATTGGGCGCGTCACCGTGCTGGCCAGGTGACAGCACTGATCGTCGATCACGGCCTGCGGGCTGAATCGGAGAGGGAAGCACGCCGGGTCGCAGAATGGCTGGCGCGGCGAGAGATCGCCACCACCCTACTTCGGTGGCGCGGGAAAAAACCAACGCAGAACGTTGAGGCCGAAGCCCGGCGGGCCCGATACGCGCTGTTGACCGGGTGGTGCCGCGCCGCAGGTGTGTTGCATCTGTTGCTCGCCCACCATCGGGAAGATCAAGGCGAAACATTCCTCCTACGGCTCGGCAGGGGAAGCGGTAGTAGCGGCCTCGCGGCGATGGCCGAGGTGATGGAAATCGCGGATGTACGTATCCTACGGCCGTTGCTCGGGATATCCAAAACCCACCTGAGACAGTACCTCGGCGAGCGGGGCCAACCTTGGATCGAGGATCCATCGAACCGATGTTCTGCCCGCGGAAGGTTACGCTCGTCGTTCGCCGTCATCGAGAACGGTGACACGACGCTGACGCGCGCTGCTCAAGCCGCGTCTGCAATGGGTACCACTCGATCGATGATCGACACGTTGGTTGCTAATTTTCTTTCCCAGTCGGTGACCATACACAGCGCAGGTTTTTGCCTTCTCAACGCAGACGTCTGGCGCCGGTCCAAAGACGAGATTCGCGCGCGCGCCCTAATCCGCGTGCTCGGCTGTGTTGGCGGCGGCGAATACTCACCTCGCCGATCTCGCCTTGAACGTCTCCTAACGTCAATCAGCTCGCAAGATCCTTTCCCAGGGCGGACTCTCGCAGGATGCCGCCTGGTGCCGCTGGGTCCCACCATCCTGGTATGCCGGGAAACTCGTGGGACTCGAGATTCGGTCACCATTTTCCCGGGCCAATCAATCCATTGGGACCGTCGCTTTGTCATCCACCTTCGGCGGTGGCCAACCACCGGACTGCCTAAGGTCCGCCACCTGGGATCGGACGGATGGCGGCAGATTGTCGCTGCCCGGGAAAATCTACGCGCTAAAGCGATCCCGTTTCCGGCACGGGTTGCACTTCCGGCCCTGTGGGATCTTGACGGCGTGGCCGTGGTACCCCATCTAAAATTCTTGCGACCGGATCTTCTCGCCAAGGGTTCGGCAGCGATCGAAGCCGTGTTTCGCCCTGCCCGACCGTTGGCGCCGGCACCATTTGCGCCACCCTGCCATGTAATGGGCACCGAGGAACTCAAAACGCAAATCAAGACCACACCTAATGTTAACGACTAGGGGCGTAACATGGGGTTTGCCCTGGCGGATGGAATTCGTGCTATTATCTCTTTCGGATACGCGTACCTCTTGACGTAGAAAGGTTTTCGACGGTGAACAAATTTGGTCGCAACCTAGCGGTGTGGGTCATCATAGGCCTGCTTCTAATCGCCCTCTTCAATCTTTTTCAGAGTCCGATGGGGCGCGGATCCAATACAACCCTCGCGTATTCCGATTTCGTTGCCGAAGTGACCAACGGTCAGGTCGCAGATGTCACTATTCAGGGCAACGCGATAAATGGCCACTATATCGACGGACGCGCTTTCACCACCTATGCGCCCGACGATTCCGGCGTGGCTGAAATCTTGGCCAAGCACAACGTCCGTGTCAGCGCGGTGCCGAGCGAAGGCAATATGCCCGCCGTGTTCAGTTATCTGCTGAATTGGTTCCCGATGCTGCTACTGATCGGAGTGTGGATTTTCTTCATGCGGCAGATGCAGTCCGGTGGCGGCAAGGCGATGGGGTTCGGCAAGTCCCGCGCCCGGCTTCTCACCGAAAAGCTTGGTCGGGTCACCTTCGAGGATGTCGCCGGAATTGACGAAGCAAAGGACGAACTCGAGGAGGTTGTCGAGTATCTTAAGAATCCGCAGAAGTTCCAGCGACTTGGCGGCAAGATACCGAAGGGCGTTCTTTTGGTTGGGCCACCTGGCACCGGTAAGACCTTATTGGCACGGGCAATCGCCGGAGAGGCCAACGCGCCCTTCTTCACCATTTCCGGATCCGATTTCGTGGAAATGTTTGTCGGCGTCGGAGCGAGCCGTGTGCGCGATATGTTCGAACAGGGCAAGAAGAACGCGCCGTGCATCATATTCATTGACGAAATTGACGCGGTGGGCCGCCATCGCGGCGCCGGTCTCGGCGGGGGCAACGACGAACGTGAACAAACGCTCAATCAGTTGTTGGTCGAAATGGATGGCTTCGAATCCAACGAGGGCGTCATTCTAATCGCCGCCACCAACCGTCCCGATGTTCTCGACCCAGCGCTGCTACGCCCCGGCCGTTTCGACCGCCAAGTCGTGGTGCCAAACCCGGATGTCCTGGGACGCGAAAAAATTCTCAAGGTTCATTTGGGCAAAGTTCCTCTCGCGCCCGATATCAACCCCAGGACGATCGCCCGCGGCACGCCCGGATTTTCTGGCGCGGACCTCGCAAATCTGGTCAACGAAGCCGCGCTTCTGGCCGCCAGGCTAGGCAAGCGCGTGGTCACCATGGGCGAACTCGAATCGGCCAAGGATAAAGTGCTCATGGGGGTCGAGCGCCGTTCAATGGTCATGACCGAGGACGAACGACGGCTCACGGCGTACCATGAGTCGGGCCATGCGATCGTCGGCTTGCATTCGCCTGCATCCGATCCGATCCATAAGGCCACTATCATTCCGCGTGGTCGGGCACTTGGCATGGTTATGCGCCTTCCCGAAGGCGATCGGCTCTCGGTATCCCGTGAGAAGCTGCTGGCGGATATTACGGTGGCAATGGGCGGGCGCATCGCCGAGGAATTGATTTTCGGTCCTGATAAAGTAACCAGTGGCGCGTCGGAGGATATCCGCATGGCGACCAAGTTAGCGCGCAAGATGGTCACGGAATTCGGCATGAGCGATAAGTTGGGACCATTATCCTATGGTGAGAACGAACAGGAGATTTTTCTTGGGCATTCGGTAACCCAAACGCAAAACCTCTCGGAGGCAACGGCTCAAGTGATCGACGCTGAATTGCGTAAAATCGTAGATAACTCCTACGAACGCGCGCACACGATTCTCACCGAGAATATCGACGAGTTACACACCCTTGCCAAGGCGCTCCTCGAGTATGAGACTTTGAGCGGAGAAGAAATATCGGCGCTGTTGCGTGGTGAATCGATTGTCCGGCCTAGCGACGAAGAACCGCCCAAGGATAGCGGGCGCCCCGCCTCCGTGCCGGTCAGCCGGAAGAAAAAAACGAGCATCAAGAAAAAACCGGCGGGCGAACTCGGTCCGGAACCACAGCCAGGATCATAATCCGCCGATGTGTGGTATGCCGGGATTTGGCATACCAAATGTTTGGTGGCGCGAGTATCGGCATGTGAGTCTGCGGCTGCGAGCACCTCGACGATGGCAGAATTTGGCGGTCAGATATAGGAAGGTGCTGTGAGGCGGACATTGATAAATGGTCTGCCCCAGTCGTTGTCGACCGGCGCACGGATCTACCTTCGACGCGACTTTTCGACCTACCTGGACAGGCATAATTGCCCGCGGTTCGAGTGCCGCGCGGGCCACCGTATCCCCCCATTGGCTGAATTTGACGTGCTTATTCGCGATGCGGATCGAATCCAACAAACGGTCGCGCCTGCGGAGGCGATACAGCGCTGGGCAGTGGGGCCGGCCGTCAATTTTCGCCAGCGAATTATTACACTTCTGGAGTGTTTTTCGGCGCCACTCGTCGACATTCAGGGATTCCCTGGCAAGCAGCGACCGCTGATCATGGGCATCCTTAACGTGACTCCCGACAGTTTTTCCGACGGCGGCGTTCATTTTTCAACCACAAAGGCTGTAGCGCATGGGCTCGCACTTACCGATGCGGGTGCGGACATCATCGACGTCGGCGGGGAATCGACCCGTCCTGGTGCACAGCCCGTTTCCCCGAACGAGGAGCAAGAGAGGGTATTGCCCGTGATCGCAGAATTGGTCGCGCGGGGAATCACGGTGTCGGTCGACACCCGCCACTCGGCGACAATGGCGGCAGCGCTCACGGCGGGCGCCGGGCTAATCAACGATGTCAGCGGCCTAGCATTCGACTCGGATAGCTTGACCCTGGCTGCTGGCGCCGATGTTCCAATTGTGTTGGTCCACAGTCTGGGCGCCTCCGGCCATGAAGCGCCGAACTACGTCGACGTCGTACTCGACGTCTATGATTTGCTTGAAGCGCGCTTGGATCGTTGCGTCAATGCCGGCATCCCGCGAACGCGCCTCATTCTCGATCCTGGCCTGGGTTTCGGCAAATGCGCCGATGATAACGTCGCACTGCTGCGCGAGTTGTCGGCATTCCACGGTCTCGGCTGCCCGCTTCTTCTCGGTGCTTCGCGAAAACAGTTTATCGCCCGCCGTGGAGAGCGACCCGCGCAGCGGCTGGCGGGGAGTCTGGCGGCGGCCTTGCGCGGCATTGACCAGGTAGTGCGAATTTTACGCGTCCACGACGTCGCGGAAACTGTTCAAGCGCGCGACCTGTGGACAGCAATGACGTCGCCAGCACCCTATCCCGACTTCCGCAACTCGGGGGTC
>JAAXGF010000155.1 GCA_012267605.1 Alphaproteobacteria bacterium
TTGAGGCACCTGGGCAGTTACCGCGGCGCATATAAATCTCTCTCGAATTCGATGCAAATGGTCTGGTGGATGACCTGCGTGATTCCGACCGTATCGAGGGAGCGACGGACGCGGATATCAATGCGGCAATTGTTGCTTCGATTATGGGTAATGGCGTTCAAAATGACGCCTCCATCGAGCCTTTCGGGAATTACGGAATTTCCGGCTCCCAGTCTCGTACAGGCGGATTCGAGCACCAAATATTAATAAGCAACGACATGATCACCAATACCGCCGGGGTGCCGCAGCAAGTCACCGCGAACTTCATCATCGATGGTGGGACGTTTACATTGAATACGGCACCCGGTGCTATGCTTTCCTACAGATTGACCATCGCTAGCGCTACATTGGCCACGACTATTTTTGCTTCAGACGGCTTGTTGACAGGTGATGGCCTTGACACGGTTTTTCTGGCCACTGGCGATGACATCGGTGCCGTCTTCAATCCCTCTACTGGTACGGTCGAAATTCCGTTTTCGTTTCAAAGCGTTGATTTAGGGATCCTGAATCCGGGGGAGGCAACTGACTTCCTGTATATACTTGATATCGAAACCGACGTTCCGAACTCGGCCGAAAACTTATTCTTTCAGTTCTCAGACCCAGTTTCGACCCAAGATATTCCGGTACCGGTTGAACGGGTAAATCCGACTTTCCAATTTTCCCCGGTGGTCGCGGGAGTCCCCGAGCCAACCTCTGCCATGCTTTTCGGTGCTGGCCTGGTTGGTCTGGGATTTTTGCTTCGACACCAACGAGCGGGCGGTTGAACCACAACCCCGTTGATCGGCCACTTAAGCGTCGATTAAGCGCTCACCCATAAGTTCCTCGACGAAATAACTCAATAACTGGTGACGGCCCTTTACCCCCGCCTTGGCATAGATAGCGTTGCATTGCGCTTTGACCGTGCCTTCCTTGGAACTGCGGAGCGCGGCGATTTCAGCGATGGAGAGCCCTTTGATGACGAGCAGCGCCACGTCACGCTCCGCTGGCGTGAGCGACCAAACATCAAAGTGCTGTTCAAGAAGTTCCATGAACGCGCCGGAGGCCGCACCGATTTGGACCTCAAGGCGTTTTTGCCGGCTCAATACCTTGCGGATTTCATGCGCAATAAACGCCATGCCAAGCACCAGCGCGAGGACTACGACGAGTTCAAAATTATGATGGTCGACGCCGCCGAGGACGTATTCGAGACCAGCAAAATCGGTGACGACATCGGCTATGAAGAACAATGCGCAAATCGCCTGCAAGCCCAATACAAACCAGAGGGCAACGGTCTTTCTCGCGCGACCGTGCACGACCGAGCGGGGTGAAGGAGTGGTGGACATCAACGCGTAGCTGGGTCAGCGCCCCGGTTCTGGGAATTCCTTTCGCCCGGTGATCATAGCCTTGATAAGGTTGACCTTCGAACGCAATGATTCGAACAGGACTCCCGCGACGTGCAAACCGACGCAAATTAGGGCGTAATCTGCGATCCCCTCATGAAGGTCCTCGACCCAATCCATGTCGTGGAAGAAGTCGCTTGTCAGCATGATGCCCGTGACGCTGATGAGGACGAGAGCGGCGAGTAAGTTAAAGATCATCACGGCGCCCAGGGGATTATGGGAGAGTGGCGGTTCGTTACGCCGGGAGAGAAGGCCTTTTAGGTGCTCTACAATATCTTTGCGATGCGGCCAGAAGGCGCTGAAGCGCGCGTATTTCGTCCCCACCAAACCCCACAACAGGCGAAGGACGACCAACCCGAAAACCACGTATCCCGCGTAGTTGTGGATCGCGCTGTCGTCGTCAAAAATCGTGAAATTGGCGAAGAAGAGCAGCGCCGTTGCCCAATGGATGAAGCGTACGAGTGGGTCCCAGACCTTCACGGAACGCATTAGTTTATCCTTGGGATCCCTCGCCAACGGCGCTGCGGCTGTTTCCCTAGTCGTCTTCCTCGATCTTGACGATATTGCCGGTCTCGGGATCGATGTAGATCTCATATTCCTTGCCATCCAAAACGACGTTGGCTTCGAGCTTTCCGTCTTCGACCTCGATCTCTTCAACCTCGTATCCTTGTTTCGATAGGAAGTCGGTGATTTCGTCAGCATTCTTGCCCGCGTGGTCACCTTCCTGCACGGCGGCGAGAGCGACGCCCAAAGGCAGCGCCACGGCTACGATAATGCCGGCGGTGGCGAAGGCAAGAGCATTGTGTGTGCGGTTTGACATCTTTTTCTCCTCGAGCAGTTGGTTGGTAGGCACCGCTGTTTCAGGCGGGCCATTGCCTGAAATCTGGTAGTGGATAACGAAATTTCCCATCCAACTATGGTTTATTTGCGGCCCTGTACTGCCATTGTTTATGGTCTGAAGAGCTTTGGAACGCCGTATCCGCAGGTCTAGAGCTAAGCCGGTTGTAAGGATGTGGTTCGGAGCAGGGAAAAACCACGAATATCGCAGCCCAGAATTCTGCAACTGGCCCACCCCATCAGCGGTTGTTTGCGACATAGCGAACCCGATTTGTGGTTGTTACCGCGTATCAGGATGGTTGTTGCGTCGGGCCCTGTTTGCAAATAATGTACTCGGCTTCGAAGACTGGAGTGTGGTTCGCCGACCGCAAAGAAGAGCACCAGCGATCTCGGACGGCGAAGAAAAATATTTATTGGGAGGAGGACAACATGAAGCTCGTCAGCGCAATTATCAAGCCGCATAAACTCGACGACATCCGTGAGGCGCTTTCGAATATCGACGTTCAAGGTATGACCGTGACCGAGGTTAAGGGTACGGGTAGCCAAAAGGGCCACAAAGAGGTTTATCGGGGCGCCGAGTTCGAAGTCGATTTTCTGTTGCGCACCAAGGTCGATATCGTCGTCGTAGACGAAAACGTGGACAGAGTTGTTAGCACTATTCGTGACGCCGCAATTACCGGTAACGTGGGAGACGGGAAAATCTTCGTCTTCAAAGTTGAAAACGCGGTTCGCATTCGTACGGGTGAAACCGATCGGGAAGCCTTTCAACTCTCGATTCGTGACACCACGTAGCCGGGTGCCTCTTAGCTGGAAAAAAACGCATAAATTTTTGTGTGCGCGTTACCTCAAGTTCGGGTGATTTGAATCTTTTTCGGCGCTGGCGATTGCGGTGTTAGTTTTGCCACTCTGATCGTCAGCACCCCGTCTTTATGGGTCGCCAGCACCTTGTCCGGGTCGGCATCACCCGGTAATCGGAACGACCTGCGGAAAGCACCGTATACGCGTTCTGAAAAATAAAAATCCTTCCCTTTTTCCTTGTGTGTGGAACGTTTTTCGCCGGTCACATTTAGACGCCCATCATGAACCTCGATCGAAATATCAGCTTCGCTCACGCCTGGAAGCTCCAAAGAAATTTCATAACTCTCCGCGGTTGTTGCGGCTTCCGAACTAGGTGAAAAATACTCGGCCACTCTCTCACCAAACTGACGCACGGGCCCATATATGTGGGACCACCAGTCGGGCATGGTGGAGGTTAGATCGGATTTCTCTACCATCGTATTTGCTCCCTATTCCCACTCAAGATCGCAATTTTACGTCAAACGAAAGTAACGCCTTCGCGTACCTAAGCATTGATGGAAATCAAAAAAACCAAACCGCGAATTCAATAACCTCTTGAGCTAATTCTCTTTTGGCCTGAAAGCGATGCGCCCTTACCAGAGAAGGGCACTTCCCAACCGGTGTGTGTCTCTTTACGACCAATCACGGCTCCACGTCGCCGCGCCAAATCATCGTTGCTTTACCCGACTACCACTCCTGTTCGATGCCGAACTCGGGGAGTTCGTCACTCTTGATCCACCTTATCTCGTTGAGTGCGATTTCGTGACCTGGGCAACGCTTTAGCCTTTTGCATCGCCGCGAGTCTTTGGTCGTCGTTGTCGCAATTTTCTACAAGATCACAGGCACCGCATGGAGACAAAGGTTCACGGTTTCGAGCAGCCTGCCGCAAGCAGGCCTCTCGCAGACTCCGCGGTGGCCTATTTAGACAAGGACTGACGATCATTACGGCCCCTTTATCCCGGAGCAATGTTAAGGAACGCGCCCTCAACACCGTCCGGCTCTGATCCCCATTCAGTAACACCGAATCGTAACAATCAAGATATGGTAAACATCTGCTTAGGGTATTATCAGGATAAGTACTTACGTCCATACGGTTTGCACGAAAAGCGTTCGTATCTCATTTCTTGCTGCGCTGTCTTTAAGACGCTGACGGCAAGCACATGCGCATCGTCCACCGCCACCCAAGGACACCTGGACGGTGAGAGAAAATGCGGGCAGTTGTGTGGCGACTCAAGTTTGACGGGCGCAGGATCCAGTTTCCTGAGGAACATCCCGCCGGCTCAGAGTAATTGAGGCCCGGCTCAAATCAGTTGAGACGGTCAGGCGTTGCCGAGATCGGACACGACGTCATGGATGCTCGGCAGCCCAGTGTCCGCTTATGTATCAGTAAGCCGCCGATGTTTCCACGCGCCCCAGCCACCGCAGTAGCTGACACTGAGCGGACGTCCGCTGGGAGGGGTTGGACGCGCAGTCGTTGACCCTTTTTGGGCGATACAGGTCGTTCGCTAATTCAGTTATGACCCGCCCATTTGCATAAACGGCATAGCCAAAAAGGTTTTGATGACAAAAGCGTTGACAACGTCCAAAAAAAAACGCGCCGACCAGAGGGACGACAAGGAATGCTTTTGTCGACGGACCGTACTTCGCGGTGACCGCATTCATGTTGGCAATGCCCACAGGCGTCGCGCCCATCCCCAAACCTGTAAAGCCTGCCGCAATTACGCAAGCGTCGTAGTCTCGGCCCATTAGGCGGAATACGATCCAAATTGCGAATAGGGTAATCACCGTCATTTGGGCAAACAACACGATCAAAATCTTCCCCACCGCGCCAGCCAGCACCCAAAGCTGCATGCTCATAAGACTCATCGCCAAGAACAACTGAAGACTGATCTCCGCCGCGCGATCCTGGGTGACGGGATCAAGTCTTATCTTTAGCAAGTCCGCCCCGTTAGCGATGACGATTCCGACCATCATTGCAGTCAGAAATCCTGGGATGGTTACGCCCTTGGAAAAAATGTACTGGTTCACCAGATTGCCCGCCTCAATGCAGATAGCGAGGAGCATGAGCGTCGTTAGTGCCGCCGAGACAGGAGGCTGCGAAACTGGCGCGCAGCTCGCATCTTCCCGACCGCTGTCACTGATCGCGCCACGGCTTCCACCCGTCAAGCCATGCTTGCGGATGAGCCTTTCCGCGACCGGGCCGCCTAACAGCCCTCCCGCGATCAAGCCGAAAGTGGCAAAGGCGATGCCGACTTCCTTGGCGGCCTGAAGGCCCGCCGCCTCGGCAACACTTCCCCAGGCGATGGCAGTACCATGCCCGCCGGCGAGAGAAATGCTACCGCCAAACAGGCCGTAACCGGGGTGCCCGCCGAATGCGATGGCCAACAGCACCCCAGTTGTATCTTGGAGAATCAGGAAGACGGCGGCTGCCACCAACAATAGCCCAAGCGCCTTGCCACCCTCCCTAAGGAGTCGGAGTTTCGCAGACAATCCAATGGTGGAGAAAAAAGCCAGCAACAATAGGTCGCGAAGGCGCGTGTCGAATTGAACGGTGATATCCGACAGGTAGTAGATGATCGTGACGACGAGCGAGCACAACAATCCGCCCGTCACAGCCACGGGAATGCTGTAACGATTCAAGAAGCCGATTTTTCTATTGATGAACGTTCCCGCGAACCATACAGCGACCGCAAGAACCAAGACATTTAGTCCGTCAACAGTGACTTCCATTGATATGCATGCCCTCAGAAGTCGGCGACCACCATGATTGGCTGGGCCTTCGAAAGGATGGAGTTGACGGCGATCTAAGTGGACATGGTGACATAGTAGTTTCTTGGCGTCGATATCTCCCACCCAAGAAACCGCTCACCGAGTCGACGGAAAATTCATGCCATTGCCCAAAAGCTCCAACGACTGGGTTTGGCGACGCCTAGCCGTCCGGAGAGGGTGGCCCGCATGTCCGCATCTGGTTCTGATACCGGCCGTTGGTTGCAGTCCATAGCGAACAACGATTGAGAAAAGGCAACCATGGTTTTGGTGGTTTCTCAACTTGGCAAGGGAAGGCCGCTTCGGCGTTGCAGAACCTGGGCCGATTCAGCGCTGTACGCCCCGTGATTTCAAGTCGGTACGTATACCGGAAGTCTTCCTCGCCCTATCACCCGCGAATGTCGCAGCCTAGAAATCGGCGGCCGGCCCAGCGGCAGGAATCGAGAACCGAGTAGGTGCCAGCGGCGGGATCGAGCACGATGTCGTTGGGATTCGTCAAGGCTTCGATCAAACGCCGCTGCAATTCAACCGGCTTGCCGTGGGCCGAGCGCTTTGCCAATTTTTCTTCGATGACGTCGGGAATGTCGTGGACGCGCCACACACCCTTGGCCCGCCGTGGCGCTTTCTGCAGCACTACGCAGTACTCGCTGACCCGACGGGTGCGGTAGCCCATGCCCATGCGAAGCTTATTCCATACCACCAGATCAACGGTTTTGAGTTCCGTTTTCGCCAACCAATCGCCGATGCCCTCGCAGAGATGGAACTTGTCGGTCCACAACAATAGATGGCCGCTTGGCATCAACGCCCGGTCGATGGCGCGAATGAAGGCGACAATCGTCTCGTCACCCATTTGTGGAAGCACGGCACGCAGTTTTTGGCGGCTTCCTTCGTTGCCGTATTTTTGTTTATCCAACACACCCCGGTATTGGGGATCAAAAACACATAAGGGGAAACTTGCCGGCGCCAATGCCTCAAGAAAGGCGATGCCATCCGACTGGTTATAGGTGTCAAAGGCAAAGCCCTCGGGCGGATCGACGTCCGGCTGTTCTACATCCCGGGAGTCCCCGTAGACGGAACGGTTGTTGACCGGCTTGCTGGACATCCTAGCTTGCCGCAATTTCCGCTAGCACCCGGCGGGCTAAGGGTACGGTGATGTTGCGTTTTTCCGCCAGCGCGGCGCCGTCCAACGCGGCGACAATCCGTCCGGCTGCTTCGAACGACCTTTCACAATGGCTGTTGATGTAATGGACCACCGAGTCCCCGACCCGTAACTGTCGGTCGGAGAAATGTTTGATCAGCACAGCCGAGAACAGTGCGTCGTCCGGCTGAGTCACGGCGACGGCGGGCATAGCGGCAAGACGCGAGCGCAAATCCGGCAAGGCGATGCCCCATCGGGCTGGGGGAGACCGTCCGGTTAGCAGCAAGTGACCCCCTTGTTCAGCCGTCCAATTGTAAAGGTGCAAGAGCGCGCGTTCGTCGACGCCCCGGTCGGCATCTTCAACGGCGAGGCCGTTGCACCCGCTTAGCAGCGTGGCGGGTTCTTCGCTGGCGATCGTCGTAGCGTTAATGCTGCGAGCGCCGCTGCGCCGACGCCAAACTTGAGCGAGGTGACTCTTGCCGCAACCCGCGGGGCCATGGATCGCGAGCCCCGCGCCGGGCCAATCCGGCCACCGGTCCAACCACAAAACAGCATCGCGATTTGACGACGCCACCAGGAAGTCCGCCTCTCCCATCGCCGGACGATGGTCGAGCGCCAAGGCGAGTTGGGTCATTTCCCGCGCCGTTTCGTGCTGGGGCCGTGATAGAGGCGACTGTCCAAATATTGGCCCAGAGCGTAACGCATCAGAACGCCGACGACCGCAGTCACCGGGACCGCGATCAAAACGCCGACAAAGCCGAATAGGGCACCGCCTGCTAATGCGCCGAAAATCACCCACACGGGATGCAGGCCGACGCGCTCGCCGACCAGCTTCGGCGTGAGCACATTGCCTTCCAGCACCTGGCCTACGACAAAAATTGCCGCCACTACGCCGACCCACGCCCAGGAGTCGAACTGGTACACCGCCAGACCAAGACCGGCCACAAAGCCGCTGATGGCACCCACAAAGGGGACAAACGAAATGAGCCCGGATCCAATTCCGACGATGAGTCCGAACTCAAGTCCAACCACGGACAGGGTAACGCTGTAATAGACGGCCAGGATGAGGCAAACTAGGCCTTGCCCACGGACAAACCCGGCCAGGGTTTCGTCGATTTGCCTGGCTTGTTCCAGGATGTCATCGGCGTAGGCGCGCGGCAGCCAACTCTTCACTCGCGCGATAATCCGGTCCCAGTCGCGCAGCAGGTAAAAGGCGACGATCGGCGTGATAAACACCAGCGACAAGAGATTGAGCAGGGCCGAGCCGGATTCCCAGATTCCCTTCACCAGCGCGAGGCCCCATTTGGCCAGGTCATCGGCGAAGCCGGCAAGGGCTTCGCGTACCCGATCGAGACCATCGGTGCCCAAACGTTCGATCAACACCGCGGAAAGGGGCTCGGCCATCAGACGTATCTTGCGCGCGTAATCAGGCACGCGGCCGATGAAATCGGCCAATTGCTGCACCAAGGTGGGGATGAGCAGGAGCACGGCGCCGACCGTAACCAAGACGAAAATTCCAATGATCAGCGACGTCGCCAGAGTACGCGAGATCCCCTTCGCCTCCCAACGATCCGCCAGGGGGTCAAATAAATAGGCCACCGCCATGCCGGCGACGAAAGGCAATAAAACGCCGCGCAAAAGGTAAAGCGCGAACATGAACACGATCAGGCCGATCAGCCAATAGCGCACGTGCTGTTGGGGCGACACTAGAAGCTACCCATTACGAACTCTCCAGCCCGACCGCGCGGCGCGACCACTGGGTAATGTAACTGGCCCCCGACAACAGTGTCGAGGCGGCGACGACGTAGATCGCGATTGTCGCCAGGGCCTCGACGGGTAGGCCCAACCCCAATTGAGCCAACATGATCGCCGCCAGGACAATTTGCGCCACCGTGTTGACCTTGCTGATGAGTAGCGGCTGCATGGTCAGGGAATTCGACAACATGCGAAAAAGCAGGGCACCGCCAACGATGAGCAGATCACGGAAGACGACCAGGATGACCAACCAGAGATCGAGATAACCGGCTTGGCCAAGGGTAATGTAAACACTGACCAAAAGCGTTTTGTCGGCGATCGGATCAAGGTAGCCGCCGAGCACCGTGGTGCGGTTGAATCGCTTGGCCACGTAACCGTCGACGCCGTCAGAAATGCTGGCCAACAAGAAAACCCAAAAGGCCAAATTCAGCTGGCCGGTGACGATCAGCCAAACGATCACGGGTGCTGAACAAAGGCGCCCGATGCTGATCAGGTTGGGCAGACTCACCTACTCACCATGGGGTCGCCACAGCGGCGGGGTTAGAAAGCGTGTCGCTCGCCTCGGGGTCGACCTGATTGGCTGAGCGTAAAAGCCAAACGCCAGCACCACGGTCGAGCCGCAGCGAATATTTTGCGAGTGCCTCCTCGAGCCGAATTCGGTCGCCAAGATAGTGAAGCGTGACTCGGGCGAAGCGCGGTGAGATTTGGTCGATCACAACGTCTCGAACCAATACCAAATCGTCCAGACGGCGGCGAATATTGAGCCAATCGGAGAAGCCGTCATAGGTGATGTCCACGTCTAGCGTGCCAACGCAGTCGAAGCGCAAGAGATTGGTAGATTTCCAGTCTTCCTCGAGTTGATTCCGTGTTGCTTCTGCAGCGGCGGCGAGGAGCGTCTCGACCGTTCCACCAACCGTGCCTCGGTAGATCGTTCGGCGGCTTTTGTCTGGACCACCAATTGAAACCTCGACCGCGGAAACTGATTGACTCGTCGCGTCGGCAAGCGTGGCACCGACCACTATCGTCTCCCCGGCACCGTAACGGCTCGCGATCGCTTGCGGGTCAGGGAACTCAGACGCTGACGAGGACGCGACCACGTCGAAGGCCAAAATGTCGGTCAAATCGCCGATCGGAACGATCACTTCCCGCAAACCATCGCTCGGCGGCAACGCGGCCCAAGCCGCGAGCCAAGGGTTGAATTCGCCCCACAATTCGGTATTGCCGCCGGCTGTCAGGACCGGCAATACGAGCACGGGGTCGCCCGCGGATTCAGCGTAGGAGATATGATGCGCGCGCAGTAACGCGCTGATCGCGCGCGGCTTGAAGCGGAAATTTACCGATGCGATGTAGCGATTTGGCGCAACCTTTTCGCGTTCGATTTCGAACGAGTGAACCAAGCCAGTGATATCCTCGTCCATAAGCGGCGGGAATCGGGATTGATCGATCAATGGAACGAGCCGTTTGACCAATCGCGCCAACCCCTGGCGCTGACCGACAGCCAAGGCGATCTTGCGCGCCGCGGCGGCGTCGGTGGCGGTTTCGTCGACTGCGACGTTCGCAAGGGTGAACACGTCAGCGGCATGTGATGACTGTTCCAGGCTGACGAGCAGAGCCAACATGGTTATCGCGGCCATCTTTCGCGGCGGGGCCATTGCAAACCGCTCAAGTTCCATTATCTTCGTCCCTTTCGGGCGGCGCGCCAATATAACGGACAAATTTGGCAGGAGCGAGGGGCGCATTCAAGGAACGTCTTATAAGGACGCCGGCGTCGACGTGGCCGCTGGCGCGGAATTCGTCGAGGCGATCAAGCCGGCGGCACGCGCGACGGCACGCCCCGGTGCAGTGGGCGGCCTTGGCGGTTTCGCAGGGCTATTCGACCTTGCCGCATGCGGGTACAAAGATCCTGTGCTGCTCGCCGCCACCGATGGCGTGGGCACCAAGCTCTTGGTCGCCAATACCGCCGGACGCCATCAAACTGTCGGCATCGACCTCGTCGCCATGTGCGTTAACGACCTCGTCGTACAAGGGGCCGAACCGCTTTTTTTTCTCGATTATTACGCCACCGGAAAACTTGACCATGCCGTCGCCGAGGCGGTGATTGCGGGCATCGCTGCCGGCTGCCGCGAGGCAAATTGTGCCTTGATCGGCGGAGAGACGGCTGAGATGCTCGGCATGTACACCCACGGCACGTACGACTTGGCAGGATTCGCGGTCGGCGCGGTCGAGCGCGGCCGACATCTCGACGGGAGCCGCGTGGTAGCTAGCGACGTGGTTCTCGGCCTTACCGCCAGCGGATTGCATAGCAACGGATTTTCCTTGGTCCGTCGCATCATCGCGGACGAGGCGCTCGACTACCATCGGCCGGCTCCATTCGATGATCGACTTTCCCTGGCAGAGGCTTTGCTGACGCCGACGCGAATTTACCTCAAATCCTGTTTGGCGGCTGCCCGGTCAGGGTTGGTCAAGGCGTTCGCCCATGTCACGGGCGGTGGCCTGATCGAAAATTTGCCACGAGTCCTGCCGCCAGAAACAGGCGCTGAAATCGATGCCAGCGCCTGGCCGCTCCCACCCGTGTTCTCGTGGCTTGCCAGTACCGTCGGCACAAACGGCTTGGCGCAGACATTCAACTGCGGTATCGGCATGGCCGTGGTTGTGGCGCCCGACGCCACAAGAAAGACTCTGGAGCTGCTCACCAACCATGGCGAGACGGCGATGGCAATCGGCCGCGTCACGGAGCATCGGGATGGAATACCGCGGGTAGTGATAAGCGGCGCCGAGACGGCATGGAAAAATTAAGGGTCGCCGTACTGATTTCGGGCCGTGGCTCGAACCTGCAAGCCTTGATCGACGCCTGCGCGGAAGAAGGTTTCCCCGCGCGAATTGTCGTGGTGATTTCAAATACGGAGAACGCCATGGGGCTTGAGCGAGCGGAACGGGCCGGAATTCCGACCAAGGTGATCCAACACCAAGAATTCGCCGATCGTGCCGAATTCGACGCGGCACTCGAACGGACGATTCAGAATTACGACGCCAATTTTATATGCCTAGCGGGCTTCATGCGTTTACTGACGAGCGGTTTCGTCGACTCGTGGCACGACCGACTCATAAATATCCACCCCTCCCTGCTTCCGTCCTTTCGCGGCCTCGATACCCACGCCCGCGCGCTGGCCGCCGGCGTACGATTTTCCGGTTGCAGTGTCCACTTTGTTCGAAGCGAGGTCGACGCTGGGCCGATCATCGTTCAAGCGGCGGTGCCAGTGCACCCCGACGATACCCCGGACACCTTAGCGGCGCGGGTACTCACTGCGGAGCACCGTTGCTATCCTCTCGCCCTACGCTGGATCGCAGACGGTCGCGTCACTGTCGAAGGCGACGTGGTCCGCGTTGCCGGTGCCCGCGTACCCAAGAAAAACCTGGTCAATCCCGGCGAACATTGACCGACCGAATCTATAGAAATTGCTTGCGTCAAAATTCCTTAGACGAGAGATATGCGCAAGATCCGTCAGTTCTTGCTTTTGTCAACCAACCGATTCTTGGCGATCCACGGCATCATGTCGCGCAGCCGAGCGCCGACCTCTTCGATGCCGTGCTCGGCAGCTCGCCGGCGCAAGGCCTTAAAACTGGTTTGGTTGACGGCGTTCTCCAACATCCATTCGCGGGTGAATCGGCCCGACTGGATTTCTTCAAGCACCCGCTTCATCTCCTTGCGCACGGTAGATGAAATAATTCTCGGGCCGCGGGTGAGGTCACCGTACTCGGCGGTGTTGGAAATCGAGTAGCGCATATTGGCGATGCCGCCTTCGTAAATCAGATCAACGATCAGCTTGACCTCGTGGAGGCATTCGAAATACGCCATCTCAGGTGCGTAACCGGCATCCACCAGTGTCTCGTAGCCGGCCGTTATCAACGCCGTCAGCCCACCACAGAGCACTACTTGCTCGCCGAACAGATCAGTTTCGCATTCCTCGCGAAAGGTGGTTTCAATGATGCCGGCACGGCCGCCGCCGATGGCCGCGCCGTACGAAAGTGCGATTTCCTGCGCGTTTCCGGTCGCGTTTTGCTCCACCGCGAGTAGACACGGAACGCCGCCGCCACGCTGAAACTCCGATCGCACCGTGTGCCCGGGGCCCTTGGGTGCGATCATGAAAACGTCGAGGTCGGCTCTGGGTTCGATGAGGCTGAAGTGGATGTTTAGACCATGTGCAAACGCCAGCGCCGCCCCTTCCTTTAGGTTCCCTCGCAAAGCCTCTTCGTAGAGCGCGAACTGCAACTCGTCGGGCGCCAGTATCATTACCACGTCCGCCCATTCCGCCGCCTCGCTCGGCAGTTTGACGGTAAAGTCCGCACCCTTCGCTTTTTCGGCGCTGGGCGAGTTCGGACGCAAGGCAATGACCACGTCCTTTACGCCGCTTTCCCGCAGGTTCTGGGCGTGGGCATGGCCCTGACTACCGAAACCGACGATCGCCACCTTCTTTCCTTTGATCAGGTTCAAATCCGCGTCTCTGTCGTAATAAACGCGCATGCTTGCGTCCTCCTCGAAATGATTGGCCGCGTATGCGGAGCTAAGTTTCAGACTTTTCCCGGGTTAAATTTTTTCAGGTCCGCGGGCGATAGCGACGATACCGGTACGCGATAGGTCGGCCAAACCAAGTGGCATCATCAAATTGATGAAGACATCGACTTTACCCTTGTCACCGGTCATTTCGAAGACAAAGGATTCGTTGGTCGCGTCGACGACCCGAGCACGGAAAATATCGGCGATGCGTAAGGCTTCAACGCGTTTTTCGCCGCTCCCCACGACCTTCACCAGTGCCAGCTCACGAGCCACGTGCGGTCCCTCGACAGTCAAATCGCGAACCCGGTGGACTGGGACCAAACGATCCAGCTGGGCTTTGATCTGCTCGATCACCATAGGCGGACCAGATGTCACGATGGTAATCCGCGACAAGTTGCGTTCGGTTTCCACTTCCGCGACGGTGAGGCTGTCGATGTTGTAGCCGCGGCCCGAAAACAGTCCGATAACTCGGGCCAATACGCCGGCCTCGTTGTCGACCAAGACCGAAATTGTGTGTGATCTAATGTTATCCAAGCTGGGCTCCCGAGCGGCGGTAATTTTTTATCGCAGGGACTTCACAGGTTCATACCCGAAACCGGGCAAACGCTAAACGAGAACCTTGCCGTCCTCGGTGACCTTCGCGACGTTGTCGTCGGGACTGAGCTTCATTTCGAAATGGGCGGCGCCGGCGGGGATCATCGGGTAACAATTTTCGCCGGGGTCGACGCGCATATCGGCGATGACGGACCGATCGCATTTGATCATTTCCTTGATCACGTCGTCCACTTCGGATGGTTTTTCGGCACGCAACCCTACCGCTCCAAAGGACTCCGCCAGTTTGACGAAGTCGGGTAGCGAGTCCATGTAACTCTCGGAATACCGCCCGCTGAAGAAAAACTCCTGCCACTGGCGCACCATGCCCATGTACTGGTTGTTGATAATAAAAAGCTTCACCGGCAATCGGTACTGGGCCACCGTCGACATCTCTTGGATGTGCATCAAAACCGAAGATTCGCCGGCAATATCGATGACCAAGGCGTCGGGATGGGCGAGTTGAACGCCGATCGCGGCGGGAAAACCGTATCCCATGGTACCCAGTCCGCCAGACGTCATCCAATGATAGGGCCTCTCGAAGCCCATGAATTGCGCCGCCCACATTTGATGTTGGCCGACTTCGGTGGTGATATAGACGTCATCCCGGTCCTTGGTCAACGCCTGGAGCCGTTGGATCGCGTACTGCGGCTTGATGATCTCCTTCGAATTCTTGTACTTCAGTGATTTTCGCTTACGCCATTTGTCAATCTGTGCCCACCACTTGGCGAGCGCCTTTTCGTCAGATTTGCAGAGCTTTGCTTTCCAAAACTTCGTCAGATCTTCCAACACGTATCCGACATCACCGATGATCGGCAAGTCGACCGCCACGTTTTTGTTGATCGACGAGGGGTCAATGTCGATATGGATTTTTTTCGAGTTCGGCGAAAAAGCGTCCAACCGCCCGGTAATGCGGTCGTCGAAGCGGGCGCCGATGGCGACCATGAGATCACACTCATACATTGCCATGTTCGCTTCATAGGTTCCGTGCATACCAAGCATGCCAAGAAATTGGGACTGGGAGGCGGGGATGGCGCCGAGACCCATGAGCGTCAATGTTGTCGGGAATCCGGTCATCTGGACGAAATTGGCTAGCAATTGGCACGCGGCGGTGCCGGAATTGATCACACCGCCGCCCGCGTAGATGATCGGTTTTTTAGCCTCGGCCAACAGTTCGACGGCCTGCTTCACTCGCTCGGTGTCGCCCTTGACCTGGGGCCTATAGGTCTTGTGCTTGGTAGCACGGGAACCGGTGTAGGTTCCGGTCGCGGTAACCACGTCCTTGGGAAGATCGACGACGACAGGGCCGGGTCTACCGCTGCGCGCGATATGAAACGCCTCGTGAATGACTCGTGACACATCGTCAACGTGTTTGACCAAGTAACTATGCTTGGTACAGGGACGGGTAATGCCGATGGTATCAGCTTCTTGAAACGCGTCATTGCCGATCAAATGAGTTGGAACCTGGCCGGTAAGACACACGACCGGCACGCTGTCCATCAGCGCGTCGGTCAGGCCG
>JAAXGF010000206.1 GCA_012267605.1 Alphaproteobacteria bacterium
GGAATGTGTGAATGCGCTAGCCCGGCGTATCAGTCCCAGCTACTGATTAAAATTGAACTTGTTGCAAGGACAATAGAACTGAAATCCACCTTACCCACTTCATCGAGGAGCCATTTGCGAAATACCACCACCTTTGGGCGATTGGCATGGGACCTTGGGTAAACGAGGTGAAACGCGACTCCTAATGGCAGCGCTAGGTCAAAGGGCATGATCAAACGACCGGCTGCGACGTCGGCGGCTCCCAAGTGTCGCCAGCCTAGTACGACTCCGGCGCCATCTATCGCCGCCTGGAGCGAGTGGTCGGGATGGCTAAAATGTGGCCCGATTTTCGAGTCAATCACGTTCGCTCCGGCCGCTTCGAGCCACGTCTTCCAATTCGGCATCGCAGGGTCGAAAGTGAGTGAATCGTCGTGAAGTAATACTGATGCTGCAAGTCTTGTGGCGTTTTGATGGGGTGGTCGCCCTCCATTAAACGCGGGCTGCACATCGGTGTCATGTGTTCGTCGAAGAGCTTGACACACTCGAGCCCCTCGTACTCTCCGCGTTCCAACCGGATCGCCACGTCGATGGCGTCGCGTTGAAAATCTACTAGGGCCAAATTAGCCGAAATACGAAGGTCAATTTCGGGGCGTTGTTTTCGAAACCGTTCAAGCCGCGGCAACAGCCATTTGGCAGCAAAAATCGGTGCGGCGCTGATGGTCAGCGGACCAACCGCTTCGGTCTCGCGCACCCGATCGACCGCCCGATCCAGGCGTATGAATCCTTCCCGTACATCGGGCAAAAAGCGTTGTGCTTCGTCCGTCAGCATCAGCCCTCGTGGTAAGCGGCGAAAGAGCCTCACGCCCAGGAACTCCTCCAGAGCCTTCACCTGATGGCTGATCGCGGCTGGCGTGACGTGCAGCTCGTCTGCCGCCTTCACAAAGCTCAAATAGCGCCCCGCGGCCTCGAAGGCCCGTAGTCCGCCCAGCGGATAATTTCTTCGCGTCACCTCTTAAGGCTTAGTTTTTCTAAGTCTACGATGAGAATTGATCGTTTGTCTAGTGGCGACGAACTGGTGTTGTGTAGCGGACGTCGACATCGCGGCGGTACCCGCGATTTCAACAAAAAAACCTTGAAACGTCTGAAACTAAGGAGACTACTCATGCCGATCATCGATATTAGCTTTCCGCAAGGCGCTCTGAGAGAACAGGCTAAGCAAGACTTGCCCAACGTGCTCGGACAAATCGCACTCGGTTACGAGGGCCTCAAAGGTAGCCGCTTTGCCGAGGCGTTTACTTGGGTCTACGTCAACGAGCTACCCCAGGCGCAGGTGACGCAAGTTTCCGGCACGCCGCCGAAGCCGATTTACCGCGTCCGTTTTACAACACTGCAAACCTTGCTTGACGATGAGAGCAAGAAGCGCCTCGGCGTCGACACGGCCCGAGCGATCTATCAGGCCGAAGGTACGTCTTGGAACGCGCGCGAAGCACACAACCGTGTGTGGACGTTCTTCGAGGACGTCCGGCAGGGCGACTGGATCGTTGGCGATCAAGTCAACCGGATCGAGGATCTCAAGGCCGCGGCTGCCAAGGAACTGGCAGCGTCATCCCAAGAGAGTGTCGCGTAATCACCAATTCAGCTGACTGTTCGGGCGGGTTACCGCCCGCCCGACTTCTCGACACCTAAGGAGAAAGCTCATGAAGTACTTTATCGATACCCACGATGTGTCCAAAGGCTATTTCCCTGAAGGGGAAATTTCCGCGGAGGAGTTTCGCCAAGCGTTCAATCGCTTCGACAAGGTCGCCGAAGACATAGGGGTTACTGCACTTCGCGCCCACGTCAGCCTGAAGGACGGAAAAGCTTATTGCTTCACGAAAGGTGTGGACGCCGAAGCAGTGCGCCGGGCCCACGAGGAGGCCGAATTCCCCTTCGATTCCATCACCGAGGTTACGACCGTCACCGGCAGTGATCTCTAATTCTTGCCGGCTTGCGATAGCCTTTGAGGCTCGCTTTGGCGTTGCAAGCCGGCACATTTTTCAGGCCGGCGGTATCGGAGGCCGCGAATTGCCGCTCGTCCTCGAAAGGAGAAAACGATGAAAGCTTACATCACTATGCTCGTCGCAATCGCAGCATTCATTCTTATGGGCTCCGCTAACGCTCAACTGGCTTGCGGTGATCGCGCCAGTTTCGTCGAGTTCCTCGCCAAAACTGAGGCAGCAAGACCAGCCACGATCGGCTTGACGTCGCAAGGAGATGTCCTAGAGGTCTTAATCTCCGAAACCGGACGCTGGACCATCATCATCACCACTTCAAAAGGGCCGACTTGCCTCGTCTCACGCGGCGATAGCTGGGAGTTTCTTCCGGTTGTCGCCGGGGGACATCACAGCTAACCGAGAATGAACAGGTGCGAAGCCAACCGCCGAGCACGCCGCCCAATTAGAAATCAGGGTCGTTTTGATCCAAAGGAGAAACGCCATGCCTAACCTAACCTACGCCCAAGATTTCCAAGGAGTCGCGGATGTCTTCCTGCGAGACCCAACGGGATACGGACCGCTTCTGCAGTTCATAGAAGACGTCATGACCCGGGACTCCGAGCTTACCGCCGCGGAGCGGGAGATGATTGCCGCCTACGTTTCGCAGTTGAACGCCTGCCGCTTTTGCATCGGCGTCCACCATTCGACGCTTGCGGCCATGAACGTCGATTGAGACATCATCGACGACGTTGCGGACGGTCCCGATGCGATCGCAATCGACGAGCGCTTCCGTGCGGTTCTTGGTTTGGCCAAGAAGCTCACGCTTACACCAGGCGATGTCGAGCGAACCGACATTGACGCCGTGGTCTCAGCTGGTTGGTCAGAACAAAGTGTTGAAGATGCGATTAACGCTATTGCCCTGTTCGGCTACGTTAATCGCATCTTCAACACTTT
>JAAXGF010000299.1 GCA_012267605.1 Alphaproteobacteria bacterium
CTCCATCTCGAACTCCTTCCAGCCCAAAACGGATTCCTCTATCAAAACCTCGGTCACCGGTGAGGCATCCAGGCCTGCCGACACGATTTCGTCAAACGATTCGATATCATAAGCGATTCCGGCACCCGAGCCGCCCAAGGTAAAGCTGGGTCGAATGACGGTGGGCAGGCCCACCAAGTTGCGTGCCTCGATGGCCTCGTCGAGACTATGGACAACTCGACTTTTCGGGCATTCGAGCCCGATGCGTTCCATGGCCAGGCGAAATTTTTCGCGGTCCTCGGCCTTATTGATGGCCTCGCGGTTGGCTCCGATCAGCTCGACACCATAGCGTTCCAGGGTACCGGATTCTGCAAGGGCCATGGCAGTGTTGAGCGCCGTCTGCCCACCCATTGTCGGCAACAGGGCGTCTGGGCGTTCCGCGGCGATGACCATGGTGACGAATTCCGGCGTAATCGGTTCGATATAGGTCGCATCCGCCACGTCCGGATCGGTCATGATGGTCGCCGGGTTCGAGTTAACCAAGATCACCCGGTAGCCCTCGTGTCGCAAAGCTTTGCACGCCTGGGTCCCGGAATAGTCGAACTCGCATGCCTGGCCGATGACGATGGGACCGGCCCCAACGATGAGGATCGATTCGATGTCAGTGCGTTTCGGCATGTTGGTTCATCGCGTTGACGAATCGGGCAAATAGATAATAGCTGTCCTGAGGCCCCGGCGAAGCCTCAGGATGGTGTTGCACGCCGAAAATTGGCCGATCGGTGACGGCAATACCCTCGAGGGAGCCATCAAAAAGTGAGCGATGGGTTGGGCGTACACCGTCCGGAAGGCTGTCCTCGGTAACGGCGAAACCATGATTCTGGCTGGTGATCTCTACCTTTCCCGTGGCCAAGTCCCGTACGGGATGGTTGGCGCCCCGATGCCCAAAACGCATTTTCTCGGTGCGCGCCCCGAGGGCAAGGGCTAACATTTGATAGCCCAAGCAAATACCGAAAATCGGCACGTTCCGGTCGAGCATGTCACAAATCATGGGTACGGCGTAGGCTCCAGTCGCCGCCGGGTCACCTGGCCCGTTGGACAGAAAGAGCCCGTCCGGACGGTGACTCATTATGTCGTTGGCGGTTGCCGTTGCCGGCACCACAGTAACGGCGCATCCTGCGCCGGCGAGGCACCGCAGTATGTTTCGCTTGATTCCAAAATCTACTGCGACTACCCGGTATTTTGGCTCCGCGAGCTCCCCGTAACCACCTGCCTCAAGCCATTCGGTCTGACGCCACTGGTAAGTCTGCTGGCAACTCATGCCCTTGGCCAAATCCATGCCTTCAATGCCGGGCCAGTTGGCGGCAGCTTCTTGTGCCCCCGCCACGTCCAGCAGTCCCGGTGAGCCATGGACAATCGCCGCGTGTTGGTAACCGTGTTCACGTATCCGCCGGGTAAGCCGCCGAGTATCAACCCCGGAAATACCCACTAAGTTGTGGTCATCAAGCCAACATGCGAGATTTTCTTTGGCCCGAAAATTTGATGGTGTGGTTATGTCGGCGCGCAGCACCAAACCAAGCGTACCGGGATTCGTTGTTTCGGCGTCATCGGGGTTTGTTCCCACGTTGCCAATATGGGGGAATGTAAAAGTGATGATTTGACCCGCATACGACGGATCACTAAGTATTTCCTGGTAACCGGATATCGAGGTGTTAAAGCAGAGCTCCCCGACACGGCGGCCCTTGGCACCCAAACCCCGCCCCCAAAACACCGTTCCGTCGGCGAGAATCAACGCTCCAGTTGCCAACGCTGCCGCGGTCGAAATAGCGGATGTCGGAGGATTTGTGCGGGTCATGGGTTACACCTTGACGTGCGATTTTGACGGAGCATACCCATTATCGCATTTTTCTCCTGTTCGTTCGGTTCTTGACATGCTGGATAAATTTTGGCCAACGCTTAGGATACGAGTATTGAGGCCGAACCACTAAGGGACCGGCCTTGATATCCGATCGCCAGTTTGCCGGGAATGCCGATCCGCCCAGTTTCCAACTCATTGGTGTTGAGGCCATCAGTCTTGAAGTGACCACTGTACGCATCGTTTGATGGGTGCTGAAGATAGGCAAAGGCGTAGCTACCGTCAAGCTTCGGGACACCGAAAACATTGTGTGATTACAATAGGTTATTGAATGAGGCGCCGATATTGCAAGTGATGGGTTGGCGATGCGGTTGGTAAAGGGCAGCGGAATGTGATGACCAACGGGCACCGATCAGACGACGAAGGCCGGACGACCATGCGGACACGAATCGATCAGGCATTAAGCATTGCACTTGGTGAAAAAAACGATACTGAAGTGGCAATTCTCCGTCTTATTTCGGTAGCGCTAAAGGACCGGGACGGTGTTGCCCGCGCCCAAGGGCGCGAGAGCGGGATTGGCGATAGTGAAATTGTCGATATTCTCAATAAAATGGTCGCTCAGCGGCGCGAAAGCATTTGCCGTTTCGAACAAAACGGTCAGATTCAATTGGCCGAGAAGGAGGCTGAGGAAATCGCCGTGATCGAGCGCTTTTTGCCGCGGCAGCTCAACAAGGAGGAAGTGGCCGAGGCGGTATTGTCGGTGCTGGGAGAAACCGGTGCGAAGAGCGTCAAGGATATGGGGCGCGCGATGTCGGTCCTAAAGCTTCGTTATGCGGGTCGCATGGATTTCGCTTTGGCCAACAACTTGGTGAAGGAAGCGCTTGTTAAGAAGGCTCCCTGTAACCGGCAATGACGATCTCAAACCAATTTCTCGATGAAATTCGTGCCCGTCTACCACTGTCCCAACTGGTCGGCCGCCGCGTCCGCCTAATCCGTCAAGGCCGAGAATTCTCCGGACTGTGCCCATTTCACAACGAAAAAACCCCATCCTTTACGGTAAACGACGAAAAGGCGTTTTTTCACTGCTTCGGATGCGGCGCTCATGGGGATGTTGTCGGCTTTCTGATGCGCATGGACAACTTGACATTTCCTGAAGCAGTTGAACGCTTGGCCGAAGCGGCGGGGCTGGAAATGCCCATTGTGGATCCGCAGGCACGTGCCAAGGCCAAGGTTCGGCTATCGTTATACAATGTCCTTGAAGCCGCCACGGCTTGGTTTGAGGCCGAATTGCGCGGTTCACGCGGTGCCAAAGCACGAGCCTATCTTTCGGATCGTGGAATTTCAAAGGCCACGAGTACACGCTTTCGCCTAGGGTGGGCAGCGGATTCCCGCGGTGCTGTCAAGTCGGCGCTTGCCAGCAAGGATATCAGCGAAGCCCAGTTGATCGCTGCCGGGTTGGTAACAACCCCCGAGGATGGTGGTGAAACGTACGAACGTTTTCGCGGCCGACTCATCTTCCCGATTAGTGACCCTCGCGACCGAGTTATCGCCTTTGGCGGACGTCTGTTGGGCGAAGGCCGGCCCAAATATCTGAATTCGCCGGAAACGCCGGTTTTTCAAAAGAGTTCGGTGCTGTACGGACTGTCGCTGGCGCGGCAAGCCGCGCGAGACACCATCATAATCACCGAAGGCTACATGGATGTAATCGCCTTGCACCAGGCCGGGTTTGCCAACGCCGTTGCACCGCTCGGTACGGCGTTGACGGAACGACACATGGAAAGTGTGTGGCGATTGGTGTCCGATCCGATTCTGTGCTTCGACGGTGACGAAGCCGGTCAACGTGCCGCACTTCGCGCGGCCGAACGGGCTTTGCCCGTGCTGCGTCCCGGCCACTCGCTTCGATTCGCCTCTCTGCCTCCGAAAGAGGATCCGGATAGCTTTCTCGCTGGCAGTGGGGCGGAGAAGTTTCGCGAGCTTTGTGAAAACGCCTCGACGATGGTCGATTTTCTGTGGAATCGGCAGGTGGTCGGCCGGCGGCTTGACACACCAGAGCGCCGAGCTGGGTTGAAAAGTGATCTTCAGAACATTGCTGGGCGAATTGACGACAAGACGATTCGCCGCTTCTACGAGCGCGAATTCGATGAACGGATTTTCCAACGTTTCTTGCGCACCGGTGCCCGGTCAGGGCAGCGCAAACGCCAAAGTGCCCCCGATCGGACGGGAGTCGAACCGCCCCTATCGAATACGCTCGGAAAGGATGTGTCGGGTACCACGATCCCGCGGGAAAAAAGTCTGATGCAAACTCTGCTCAACTTTCCCGTCCTTATCAGTGAATCGCATATTCAGTTGGCCGCGTTTGAACTTCACCACATCGAATACGCGGCCCTGATGAAAGCCCTGCTGGAAAATCACGAGAAGTGGCGAACCCATCGTTCCGACGCCACGACCGACGCGAGTGTCTTCGGCTCGGAAATCCATGACGAAAGACTTTTGTCGTTGATTGACAAGTTGGTAGGTAAGGGTGCGAAATATGCCGATCCCACCGCTAATCCAAGACAATCGGACATCGCCAAGGCACGCGCGCTTGTGGCCTCAATGCTGAAAAATGTAACGAATGCGGAAATCGGTCGGAATCGGTCGCGCGCGGCTAATATCGCCTACCAAAATGACATGAGCGAGGAGAATTGGCGGATTTTTCGAGCCGCCATAGAACGTGAGCAGGCGGCCTCCCGTTGGACCATCGACGAACCCGATTCCGACGACACGCCATGAAAATCGCCTGCCTGATTCCGCATGTACGATGCCGAAAACGCGCCTATAGCCAAATTAGTTTGGTAAATCCGGCGTGTTAGACCTTGATTCCCAGAAAAAAAAGGCCACCTATCTGCTTTGAACTTTGGCATCTGGTCTGGCTGGTAGTCGGGTATGGCAAACAATCCCTTGATAGGTGGGGTTCGTTTGGGCTCGGCAGCGGTAAGCAGTCGGATTTGCGGCGTTTCGATTGGGGAGAATTTTTGATTGCGGAGAGACCGCTTCCGAGCAATTTGATTTGTTGGGGGGCGACCGCCGGCGTGGCAACGAACCTGCCATGGCTGGCATTTTTGTGTGACGGATCTCCTAATAGCGGCGCTTAATTGACCGCGTGACGGTGGTGATCGGGTGGGAGCGTCCTTATTTCTTTAGGACGCGGTTTGACACGGGGACGGCTGACGAGGAAGAAACGCTGAGAGGGCAAAGGGTCCGGATTTTTGGTTCGGCCCAGGCGCTTTTTGCGCCGAGTTCATCAACGCCGGCATTTCGCGGCATACGGAGACAAGCGGTTTGGGAGTGAGGAATAAATGGTAAAGAAGCCTGCTGCAGCCCCTGAAGAAGACGAATCGCGCGAAGAATCGGGAGACAATCCCCTTATCGACAATGTCGTGGCCTCGGTGAAGAAGTTGATCGCCAGGGGCAAGGAACGGGGATACGTCACATACGAGGAGGTTAACGCGGCTCTACCGGCGGACCAAGTGTCCTCGGAGCAAATTGAGGATACCTTGGCCGTGCTTTCCGAAATCGGCATCAACGTCGTCGAGGGCGAGGAAAGCGAGGACTCCTTGGCCGGCGACGGCCGCGAGGCCACGACCAGCGCGCCCGCCAGCGAGACCACCGAAGAAGAAGTCGGCAGCACCGATGATCCCGTGCGTATGTACTTGCGGGAGATGGGTAGTGTCGAGCTGCTGTCACGCGAGGGCGAGATCGCCATCGCCAAGCGTATTGAATCAGGCCGCGAGACCATGATCAGCGGAATTTGCGAAAGTCCCATCACCCTTCGATCTATTGTCGAATGGCGCGACGCTTTGGCTGACGGCACCATGCTGCTGCGGGAAATTATCGATCTGGACGCCAGCTTTGGCGCCATCATTGATGATTCCGCAACCGGCGAGACTGTCGAGGACGGCTCGGAAGAAGCGGCGACGGAGCAAGCGGCTGAGGAAGTCTCTGAAGAGGTCTCCGAAGACGGCGCCGAGGACGCGGCGGAGAACCATGATTCCAGCGACGGGGACGATGTATCGGAGGACGACGAGGAGGGGACCCCTGGCGAAACCTCGGAAAATCTCGAAGACGACGTCGACGGCGAGGAAAGCAACATGTCGCTTGCCGCCATCGAGGAAGCCCTGCTCCCGGGAATCGTGGAATCCTTCGATGCCGTCGCTGCCACATTTCGCAAAATTCGTGGGTTGCAGGAGCAGAGACTTGCCGCCGCATTGCGTGGCGACGCGGTGACGCCAACAGCGGAACGGCGCTACGCCAAGCTGCGTCAAGAAGTGGTCGGCCTGATGCGGGGGATACGGCTGAACAATCACCGAATCGAATCGGCGATGAGTGTGATGTATGGGCTCAACCGGCGTCTCATTGGGTTGGAGGGGCGGCTGCTTCGGCTGGCCGAAAAATACGGCGTTGATCGGCACGCTTTCCTCAAATCGTACACTGGTGGCGAGCTCGATCCTTGTTGGCTCGATACGATTGCCCGGTTGCCCGGCCGGGGATGGAAGCGCTACGCCCAAAAGGAAGCGGAAGAGATAATTACAATCCGCAAGGGTATCGCTGCGTTGGCCAGCGAGGTGGGCCTCGATGTGCCGGAGTTCAAGCGCATCGTCCACACCGTGCAAAAGGGCGAGCGCGATGCGGCGCGGGCAAAAAAGGAAATGGTCGAGGCAAATTTGCGTTTGGTCATTTCCATTGCCAAAAAATATACCAACCGGGGCTTGCAGTTCCTCGACCTCATTCAGGAAGGCAATATCGGCCTGATGAAGGCGGTCGACAAGTTCGAGTACCGCCGCGGCTACAAATTCTCGACCTATGCCACCTGGTGGATTCGTCAGGCCATCACCCGCTCGATCGCCGATCAGGCCCGCACCATCCGTATTCCGGTGCACATGATCGAGACGATCAACAAGCTGGTCCGCACCTCCCGCCAGATGCTGCATGAGATCGGCCGCGAACCGACGCCGGAGGAGCTGGCGGAACGCCTCGGTATGCCGTTGGAAAAGGTTCGTCGGGTGCTCAAGATCGCCAAAGAGCCCATCAGCTTGGAGACGCCGATTGGCGATGAGGAAGACAGCCATCTGGGCGACTTCATCGAGGACAAGAACGCGGTGCTGCCGCTCGACGCGGCCATTCAATCCAATTTGCGCGAAACCACGACGCGGGTGCTGGCCAGCCTGACCCCGCGCGAAGAGCGGGTTTTGCGCATGCGCTTCGGCATCGGTATGAACACCGACCACACCCTGGAGGAGGTCGGACAGCAATTCTCTGTCACCCGCGAGCGAATTAGGCAAATCGAGGCCAAGGCGCTTCGCAAGCTGAAGCACCCCAGTCGCAGCCGCATGCTACGGAGCTTTCTGGACTTCTAGAATTTCGCCCGGATATGAGGCGCGGGGAGAATTCCCGCAAAAGACGTCGGGAGGATTCGGGCACCAGGCGCGCGGGCATCGCTTTTTCCGAGTTGTCTGTCGGGCACCAGTCCACTGCGTTTCGACCAAATTTCGGCCATCGCGATAATGGCGCTTTGTTCCACGGGTCGCCTCGGCTAGGTTTTGTCCGGGCCCGTAGTTCAGTTGGTTAGAACCCGCCGCTCATAACGGCGTTGTCGCAGGTTCGA
>JAAXGF010000073.1 GCA_012267605.1 Alphaproteobacteria bacterium
AGTATTTAGAGGTCTCCAGTTTTGGACAGTTTGCTATCCATGGTCTCATGATTTTGTCTATCCGGTGCATGCGGCCACTTTCTGAAAGGTTCCGGACTTCAAAATCCACGCAAGTTAGCGATTCGATTTCCGGCTATAAACTTCGTAGGCTTGGTTAGATTCTTCGTGGTTTCGCCTTTGTCAGCGTTATTCTTCTCCAAGCATGAAATGAACCTATTTGCATTTCGTGGATTTGCGGCTCGCGGGCTAATAGTCTTCGCGCTTTTCTCAGTTCATGCATCAACCGCGTTTGCTTCGGAGCCCGAGCCGGCCTCACCTTTGGCCATCGTCGGCGCGACATTGATCGACGGACGAGGCGAAATTCTTGTAGTCGACTCTGTAATGCTTGTTGCGGGCGAACGAATTGTCGCGGTGGGGCCACGCGACACGGTAAAAATTCCGTCCGGCGCGCGTGTCTTCGACGCCAGTGGGAAATGGGTCGTTCCCGGGCTCATCGACGCCCATGTTCACTTCTTTCTCTCCGGCGGTATCTACGCGCGTCCCGATATTCTTGATTACCAGCGGGTGAGGCCATACTCCGACGAGCTGGCGAGGACGCGGGCGCAGCTTCTCGAAACATTTGCGCGTTATATTGCTAGTGGCGTAACGTCGGTGGTCGACGTTGGCGGTTCCTACTGGAATTTCGATGTGCGACGAATTGCTCGCGCCACGCAGCTTGCGCCGAGGGTGGCGGTCGCCGGACCACTGCTGGCAACCCGAGCCTCAGACGTTTTCGCGGTCGAAGACCCGCCAATTTTTGCCGTTGAATCCCCCGAACACGCGCGTGGATTAGCGCGGGCCCAACTTGCCCATGAGCCTGATTTGGTCAAACTGTGGCTCGTTTCCAAATTTGGTCATACCATCGATGATGCCTTGCCCTGGATTGGAGAAGTCATAGACGAGGCGAATACGACCGGCGTGCGCGTGGCGGCGCACGCCACCGATCTCGAGGTGGCTAGGGCCGTGGTCGCCGCCGGTGTGCGTGTTCTTGCGCACAGCGTTATGGACAAACCAGTTGACGACGAATTCATCGCGCTAATGAAAGAGAATGGAGTTGTCTACACGACGACCCTGATGGTTTACGCCCGTTACCAAGAAGTTTTTCGACGCAACGTCGTGCTAACCGAAATTGAGCGGCTCGTCGCCGACCCGGACATCGTTGATAATTTCGACGCGACTATCGGCGGTGAAAAGGGGGGACGTCGGGTTCGCGTTCGCACGCAACCGCCGATCGCGCCCAATCCGATTCCGCTCGCCAATCTTACGCGCGTTGCTGATGCAGGTGTTTTCGTCGCCGCTGGCAGCGACGCGGGCAATATCGCCACGCCCCACGGCCCGGCGCTTCATCGTGAACTAGAACTAATGAGCCTCGCTGGAGTCGATTCAATTCGAATTTTGCGAGCGGCCTCAGAAGGAGGAGCCCGAGTGATGGGGCGCTTCGAAGACCTAGGCACGCTCGAACCGGGAAAATTAGCGGATTTTCTTATTCTCGATAAAGATCCGCTAGTGGACATTCGCAATACCCGACACATTCACCGCGTCGCGAAAGGTGGGGTCCTATTTGATCCAACGGCCATTCTTGCCGGGCTAGATTCACCAAATCAGACGCCTACGCTTGTGACGGAATGAGCCTTTCCTTCAGCTGCGCGCCGCGCGCAATCCCTCATCAAGTTTGTCGAGGAATTTGTTGGTCGTGAGCCACGACTGATCCGGGCCAATCAGCAAAGCCAGATCCTTGGTCATGGCGCCGCCCTCGACGGTTTCAACGCATACTTTCTCGAGCGTTGCGGCGAAATCAGCCAGGTCCTGGTTTGCGTCGAACTTGGCTCGGTAGGCGAGGGCACGGGTCCAAGCGAATATCGACGCGATGGGATTAGTCGATGTCGGACGGCCTTTTTGATGTTCGCGGTAATGGCGGGTCACGGTGCCGTGGGCGGCTTCCGCTTCCACCGTCGAGCCATCGGGCGCAAGGAGAACCGATGTCATCAATCCGAGGGATCCGAATCCCTGGGCCACAGTGTCTGATTGGACGTCGCCGTCGTAGTTCTTGCATGCCCAAATGAATCCGCCGCTCCATTTCAGCGCACAGGCAACCATATCGTCGATAAGCCGGTGCTCGTATGTGATACCCTTTTCAGAAAAACGGTCTTTGAAGTCGCCGTCGAAGACCTCTTGAAACAGGTCCTTGAACCGTCCGTCATAGGCCTTGAGTATCGTGTTCTTGGTCGACAAGTAGACCGACCAGCCGCGGTCGATACCATAGTTGAAACAAGCGCGGGCAAAACCGCGGATACTTTCGTCGAGGTTGTACATGGCGAGCGCCACCCCACCCGCCGGGAAGTCGAAGACTTCACGGGTAATCGTCTCCCCGTTGCCCGAAGGTTTGAACGTCATTGTAAGAGTTCCGGCACCAGGAACGACGAGATCGGTCGCCCGGTACTGATCGCCGAAGGCATGGCGCCCAATGACAATCGGCTCGGTCCAACCAGGAACCAAACGGGGCACGTTCTTGCAAATAATCGGCTCGCGAAACACGGTGCCACCGAGAATATTCCGAATGGTCCCGTTCGGTGAGCGGTACATGCGTTTGAGGCCGAACTCCTCGACTCGGTCTTCGTCCGGCGTGATCGTCGCGCATTTGACGCCCACGCCATGGGTCTTGATGGCTTCGGCGGCCTCCACCGTGATGCCGTCATCGGTGGCATCTCGCGACTCAATTCCCAAATCGAAGTATCGCAAATCAACATCTAGGTAGGGGAGTATCAACTTATCCTTGGTAAACCTCCAGATAATGCGCGTCATTTCGTCGCCGTCGAGTTCGACGATCGGATTCGCGACCTTGATCTTGCCCATTTGGCTATTTCTCCCCGAAAATGAAATTTCATCGCCTGATGCGACGGGGCAAAATAGCATTGTCGGCACGCGACGCAAGGTGCCCCTCATTCGGGCGCCAATGCGGAAATTTCGCACCGACAATTATTAGATGACGTCCTCGCGCGATCGCCTGCTCGGGCGGGACCAGGTTTCGAGCACTCCAAGTAAATCGTCAACATTGGCCGCTACGGAATAGAATTCGCGCGTCTCCATGGTGGAAAAATGATTTCTTACTGTGTGTTCGAGGAGATTGACAAGGGGTGTCCAATACCCCGCCGTGTTGATTAAAACCAACGGTTTGTCGTGGAGACCGAGCGTGCGCCAACTCAAAATCTCAATGGTTTCGTCGAGCGTGCCGACGCCACCCGGGAGCGCGACAAACGCATCCGACATCTCAAACATCTTGAGTTTTCGCTGATGCATGGTGTCGACGACGATCAGTTCCGTCAGCCCCACATGGCCAACTTCAGCCGCCAGGATGTGTCTTGGGATGATACCGGTGACCTTTCCACCAGCCGCCAAAGTGGCGTTGGCAACGGCACCCATGAGCCCCACATTTCCACCGCCGTAAACTAGGTGTATGCCGCAGGCGCCCAGAATTTTGCCCAATTTTTGTGCTGCGTCCCGGTAAACTGCCGGGGCCGCGTTCGATGATCCGCAAAAAACGCATAGTGCGGACACAGATGGCATAGATTACCTCCTGGCCTAACGCTGTACCTTTGAACGTATTACATGTTCTCCGTCGTGGCGAGCCGGCTCGGCAAAACGGCCGCGTGATCGGTTCAAATCTAATAGTGCGATGTATGTTGGGGTAGCAATGCACCCCGGCACATTGGGCGACGTTTGGCGAACTAAGTATGTTTGGCGAACAAACTACTGGTGTTCGGTGTGGGACTCACGGGTAGAACTTCCGCCATCAAGTCAAGGAACGGAGCCGTCTCAAGGACCATCGTTGTTATGTTTGCGATGATGTGCTTGATGGTACAACCGCTTGATATTGGCATGCTGACTTCATTTTCCTGTACGACAGTCTGGTTTTTAACCATCCGCAGGCGGCACGAATCTTTATTTTTGAGCGCGTCCACGATGGCGAGCAAAATGCGCCGGTTTTCTGTGCCCTCGGCGGAGTATGGTACGATGCCGAGTTCAGCGAAGAGCGCCAACCGAGTACGTTCACCATTTGCCTCGAGTTTTCCCCGAAATCGTTTGCCGCGCCAAGCGAAGGAAAAGTCGAGAGGCTTCTTAGCAACGCGACTCAAGAGTTCACTTTGTGCACCCAGCGTGACTGATTTTAGAGCGGGGGAAAATTTTTCTCCCTCGACTTGATCATTTGAGTTTTCAGCGACCATTTTCGTATATTTCGACCGTTAAAATCGGATCCTCAGAAGTGAACGCCAGCCCGTATCAGATTTAACGAACGAAGTTAAAAAGCGGTAAACTAAAAACGCGCGCCGACGCGCCAAAACACGCGTTCCCTGTATGGGGCCTGGAGTTCATGGGGCTTGCAATTCGGTGGGATAGAGGGTTCAAATCGGTTATATTTTACGTCCGCGCGTGTCATTCCGTGCGGCGGATTATCGCTCGTGACTGCCTATTCCAAGCACGCAATTCGAATTATGTCCAAGTTGCCGCCATTTCCCGTCGCTCGCGAGGGCTGGCCATTCGTCGCCTTGTTCGCCTTCGCAACACTAATATTGTGGTATATTAGCTTGCCCCTCGGTTGGCTGGGGTTAATTTTAACCGGCTGGTGTGTTTACTTTTTTCGTGATCCGGAGCGGGTGCCGCCAAATGCACGCAAGTTGCTGGTCAGCCCAGCGGACGGGAAAGTGTTGCCAATTCGCAGGGCGTTGCCGCCTCCGGAAATTGGTATGGGAGAGGCACCACGTCAGCGGGTTAGCATTTTTATGAACGTATTTGACGTTCATGTGAATCGGTTACCGGTGGATGGCAGGGTTACGAACATGGCGTACCACCGGGGCCAATTTCTCAACGCTTCGTTCGACAAATCGAGTGATTTGAATGAGCGTCAGTCAATCCGTATTGCCACCGCCGGCGGCGGGGACATCGCCGTTGTCCAAATCGCTGGACTGATTGCTCGGCGCATCGTCTGCCGGTTGGAAAAAGGTGAGGAATGTAGCATCGGCGAACGATTTGGATTGATTCGATTTGGCAGCCGGGTCGACGTGTATCTCGGGGATGACATGGTTCCGCTGGTAACCCCGGGCCAAAGGGTGGTTGGCGGAGAAACCGTTATCGCTCGCTGTTTGACATCGCGGGAGAAAAAGCAGAGCGGAGAATAAACGAATGTTCCGACCCCGGCATAAACGTTTGCGATCCCATTCGATTCAAAGCCTCATTCCAAACATGCTCACTGTGGTCGGTTTGTGTTTTGGACTGACGTCTATCCGATTTGCACTGCAGGAACTTTGGGAACTGGCTGTCGCTTGTATACTTGTCGCCGGCATTATCGACGGGTTGGACGGTCGCGTGGCGCGTATTTTGAAAGCGTCCACGAAATTCGGTGCGCACCTCGATTCACTGTGTGATTTTATTTGCTTCGGCGTCGCGCCCGCCACCGTCCTATATTTGTGGGTGCTTTACCAAGGCGGTGGTGCCGGCTGGGGTGTTGTGCTTCTTTTCAGCGTTTGCATGGCATTGCGGTTAGCTCGGTTTAACGTCAGCGAAGGTGATCCGGATCGCCCCGTTTGGGCGACCCGTTATTTTGTTGGTATGCCGGCGCCCGCGGCTAGCGGCATAACCATGCTCCCAATGATCTTATGCTTTGTCTTCGAGACGGAAATTCTTCGCCATCCGTTGTTGGTGGGTGCGGAAACGGTGGGAGTGGCGTTGCTTATGGTCAGCCGCATCCCGATGTATTCGGGAAGGAGTGTGCGCAAAGTCCGACATGAACACGTTTTGCCCATGCTTCTGTTGGTCGGAATTCTGATAGCCGCGACACTTGCCTATCCATGGCAAGCTTTCGCTATCCTTGGCATCGGTTACCTCGGGTCAATTCCGTTTAGCATAAGGAACTATCGGATTCAGGCGGCTAGTGAAGCCAATGCGATTAGCGACTCTGAATCCGAGGCTGCATCCCAAACATCCGGTGAACAGACGTCGGTTGAGATTGAACAGCAACCTAAGAGCGGTGATAAGCCCAGCGATTTACCAGGTGATCCTCAAGGTAAATCCAAACGCGCTGCAGGGCGGCTTTCGGTTTACGAATCTGGGGTTGGTTGGCGCTCCGAAAAGGATGTGGCTGACAACGATGTTTAGGCGGTCCTCGCGACGGGATATCCTGGGATATTCGCTCGCCACTGCTGGGTTGGTGATCGTGCCAGCAAGTATCGGATTCACTGCTCCGCAAAAACCAACACCTGAACAACCGTTGGGTCCGTTTTATCCCTTCAAAAAACCCACTGAGCAGGATAGCGATTTGGCTCGAGTCGCGGGGGCGTCCTCAATGGCCTACGGTCGACTACTAAATTTGTCTGGACGCGTGTTGAATGAAGAAGGGCGCCCTTTGGTTGGCGCAGAGGTGGAAATTTGGCATACCAACGGATACGGGCGATATCACAACGCAGATGATCGGCGTGACGTTGCTCTCGATCCTGGGTTCCAGGGATTTGGTCGATCCAGGACGGATTCCGACGGTGGATACGCGTTTCGCACCGTGCGCCCTCAACCCTATCCAGCATCGTGGATGTGGACACGCCCGGCACACATCCACTTCCTGGTTAATGCTCCGGGGTTCAAACGCATGATCACGCAGATGTACTTCGCTGGCGATCCCAACTTGGCTGGTGATCATTTGCTGAACAGCGTGCGCGACCCTGACGAGCGCCAGAGATTGATCGTCTCGCCTACCGGGTCGTCCAATAGTGATGCGGATAGTGCTTCGTGGGATATTGTCCTAAAGTCTGCCAGCTGACGTCGTGAAATGACAAGTCTTGGCAAAGACTTTGGAATATGGGTAGAAACTGCGCATAGAGTTTCGTGGCAAATAGATGCACTCGCAAATTCTTTGCACCTAATCCAAATTAGTCTTTGCTAATCGTAATGCTGTAATTAGTTTTGACTGGAACTCAACTTCTCGATTAATAGAGTCCAGAAAATTCACTGGGAAACCCTATTTGCCGGTAAATCGATTGTGGTGGGGTATGCCAAAGAATTTGATTGCTCTACAAATTTCCCCAACGCCTGAAAACCAAGCGTTGGGGAAGGTCCATGAAAGAAAACCGAGCTTATTTCAAACCTAAACCAAATCAGCGCACAAATTCAAAAGGGCCGGAAAGCTTATCTTGATCGCCGACCACGCCTTGCCGGTGAACCACGTTTTCGTCCTAACCCAATTTTCTTCGCAAACGCTGAACGTTGTGCTGCGTAATTTGGCGCCACCATGGGATAGTCGGCAGGCAATCCCCATTTGGCGCGATACTCCTCAGGAGTCATGTTGTATGTAGAACGCAAGTGGCGCTTCAACATTTTGAGTTTTTTACCATCTTCAAGGCAAATGATGTATCCCGCCGTAACTGACTTCCGAATTGCGACAGCTGGTTTCGGCTGTTCTTGTGCTGTTACTGCACCGCCGCTACGCTGTGCGTTGAGGGTTGAGAAAACAGATTGTATGAGATCCGGAATCTCTCCTCCAGAAACCGAATTATGGCTGACATATGCAGAAACGATTTGCGCTGTCATCCGTAACATTTCATCATGTGAAATCTTTTCCTCGCTCTCTCGTTCCATGATATCGAGCCCTTTAGCTTTGTCATTGCGATTTCTTTAATTCGCACGGGTAGTGGCCATTGTCAACGGAAATTCCAAGGTTAGTATTAAATTCTTAGAGAAAATTTTCCTTGTTTGTTGTTTGCTGAAATGGTTCCTTTTTAGGTCAGTTCTGTTTCCTCCTCAGTTCGGTGGAATATCATAGATACTAAAATAGGTTCACTGTGAATTGGTCTCTACTAGCGCGGTGATACGAGGTATGGTACGTAATCCACCAATTCCGTGCAGTTATTACTTGGATTCGGATAAGAGCATTGAACTGACAGGGAGCTATGACCAAGGAGCGCGTTGTCATCGCCGCCGACCATGCGGGGTTTGATTTAAAGGAAACCTTGAAGCAGGAACTTCAGTCGATGGGTGCGGAGGTCATGGATCTTGGTACCAACGGGCCAGAGGCTGTGGATTATCCTGATTTCGCCAATGCCCTGGCTGACGTAATTGGCGAGGGCCAAATCACGCGTGGTGTTCTATTATGTGGCAGTGGCATTGGCGCCAGCATTGCTGCGAACCGTCATCGAGCCGTTCGTGCAGCCCTTTGCCATGACGTCGAATCCGCACGAATGAGCCGATTGCACAATGACGCGAACGTGATAGTACTCGGTGGTCGCGTGACCGATGCCTCGGTTGCCAAGGCGTGTATACGTACGTTTTTTTCTACGGAATTCGAGGGTGGGCGACACGCGCGCCGGGTTGCCAAAATGACCTGATTGAATCTGCGCGGTTCTTTTGACTAGTGCCCAAATCGTGAGTCTAGCCCATGGCCTTTAAGAATTTCGACGATGGATTCTTCACGCGGGCCCTTGCCAAATCGGATCTGGATATCGAACGTGCGATCACCGATGAGCTCGCGCGCCAACGTGATCAGATCGAGCTAATCGCGTCGGAAAATATCGTCAGTACAGCGGTTCTGGAAGCGCAGGGTTCGGTGCTGACAAACAAATACGCCGAAGGTTACCCCGGACGCCGCTACTATGGTGGTTGTTCGTTTGTCGACGTCGTTGAAAGCTTAGCGATCGAACGGGCCAGGGCGGTATTTGACTGTGGTTTCGCCAACGTGCAACCCCATTCAGGCACTCAGGCCAACCAAGCGGTGTTCATGGCATTGTTGAAACCAGGTGACACGATCCTGGGAATGGGACTTGCTGCCGGTGGTCACTTGACACATGGCGCGCGTCCGAACTTGTCGGGAAAATGGTTTAACGCGGTTCATTACGGTGTACGGAAAGATAATGGCACAATCGACTTTGAAGATGTTGAACGACTGGCCAAGGAACACAACCCAAAGCTGATCATTGCCGGTGGCTCGGCATACGCGCGTGTTATTGATTTTGGTCGATTTCGCGCCATCGCTGAGCAGGTCGGCGCTTTCCTCTTGGTCGATATGGCGCACTTCGCGGGTCTCGTCGCCGGAGGTGTTCATCCTAGCCCGCTAAGTCACGCCCATGTAGTCACTACAACCACCCATAAAACCTTGCGCGGACCGCGAGGCGGTATGATCTTGTGGAACGATGAATCCTTGACCAAGAAAATAAACTCCGCAGTATTTCCCGCTCTCCAAGGGGGGCCTCTCATGCACGTCGTAGCGGCAAAGGCGGTGGCCCTTGGCGAAGCGCTCAAGCCTGAGTTTCGCCAATACGTCACTGCGGTCGTGGACAATGCTAGGACATTGGCAAATACATTGGTCGGTCGGGGGTTGGAAATTGTTTCTGGAGGCACTGATACCCACCTGATGCTTGTCGATTTGCGCCCAAAGAATCTGACCGGTCGCGCGGCCGAAGAATCGCTCGAAATGGCCGACATAACATGTAACAAGAACGGCATACCGTTCGATTCGGAAAAGCCAACGGTAACTTCAGGTATTCGCTTTGGAACCCCGGCCGCTACGACAAGGGGATTCAGGGAACCAGAATTTCGACGTGTGGGCGAGCTTATCGGCGATGTGCTCGACGGATTGAGTGAGAATCCGGAGGACAACCAGGCGGCGGAGAAGGTGGCAAGGGATCAGGTGGCCGAGCTTTGCAAAGAATTTCCTATTTATTCCTCCTGACTAGGGAGGTAGAGGTGACTTGTGATGCGCTGTCCGTTTTGTGGTAACGACGAAACCCAAGTAAAGGATTCCCGACCCACCGACGATAATTCGGCAATTCGACGTCGGCGTCACTGTTCCGCGTGCGGTTCTCGATTCACCACATTTGAACGTGTTCAGTTGCGTGAGCTTATGGTGGTGAAGAAGAACGGTGGACGGGTGCCGTTTGATCGGGAAAAGTTATCCCGATCCATTGATATTGCAATTCGCAAACGCCCCGTCGATCCGAAGCGGGTCGATCGCATGATCAATGGAATTGTCCGCCGGCTGGAAAGTCTGGGCGAACCGGAAGTTCCCTCCAACGTCATCGGAAAAACTGTGATGGATGCCCTGGCCGGCCTGGACCAAGTCGCCTACGTCCGATTTGCCTCTGTGTACCGGAATTTCAGGGAGGCGAAGGACTTCGAGGAGTTCGTCGGACAACTAGGTGGCGAACGCGACTAACGAATCCGACACTCGTTTCATGGAGGGTGCGCTTGGCTTAGCCAGGCGCGGCCTCGGTGCGGTATGGCCCAATCCAAGCGTCGGCTGCATTATCGTGCGCGAGGGACGGGTAGTTGGACGCGGCTGGACGCAAGCCGGTGGTCGACCCCACGCTGAAACCGAAGCTCTCCGGCGCGCAGAAGCTCTAGCCAAAGGCGCGGTCGTCTTCGTCAGTTTGGAGCCGTGCGCCCATCAGGGCGAGACCGCGAGTTGCGCCGATGCGCTGATATCCGCGGGGGTTTCCCGAGTGGTAGTGGCCGCGGGCGACCCGGATCCGCGGGTGAACGGCAAGGGTATGGCATGCCTTGCAGACGCCGGAATTGAGGTTGTTACAGAAGTATGCCGAGCCGCTGCGGAAGAGGTAAACGCCGGGTATCTTTCGCGAACGACAAAAGGTCGCCCCTTAGTGACACTCAAGCTGGCGGCTACGCTCGATGGCCGCATCGCCGGCGGCCGAGACCGATGGATTACCGGACCGGTGGCACGGGACCGCGCACACATGCTGCGCGCCGAGCACGACGTCGTGATGGTGGGCGTCGGTACCGTCATGGCCGACGATCCTCGGCTTGATTGCAGGTTGCCTGGTATGGCCCCCCGCTCACCGGTGGTCGTCGTTGTCGACGGTACATTGAGATCGCCTGTAACATGCAACCTTTTGGCCGGTCCTCGGCGGTCGCCGCCATGGTTCGTCACGCTGGAATCGGCGGAGGATAAACGCCGTGACGAAATTTGTGGCCGAGGGGCTGAACTGATCGATGTCGCTGCTGGCGCCGATGGGCGCCCGGACCTGGAATCAGCGCTGCGGGCACTTGCAGGAAAGGGCGTAACCAGGGTGCTGGTGGAGGGTGGAGGCCAACTGGCGACCACGATGATTCGTCGCTGTCTTGTGGACCGCTTGGTTTGGTTTCACGCCCCCAAGCTTCTGGGTGACGAGGGGACACCCGCAATTTCTTCGCTCAAATTCGGTGAGTCGGAGGGGACACCCGAATTCCGCCGCATCGCAGTTGTAGAAGTCGGTGATGATTTGATGGAAACGTACGCCGCGCAATCTTAATACTCCGATCCACGCGCAAAAATTTGGCGGCTTCAAACAAGGTGATTTTCTGTTTGCGATTCTTGTGGTTCGTCGTCAAGACAATATTGGGTACTATTTGTAAAATGCGAACCACTTGGAAAACAGTATTATGTTCACAGGAATTACAACCGATCTTGGACGCGTACGGTCCCTGACGCATCAAGGCGAAACGCGGTTGAACGTGTTGACATGCTACGATACCGGGGCGGTCGCGATTGGTTCGTCTGTTTCCTGCTCGGGTGTGTGCCTTTCGGTCGTCGATAAGGGAGACGATTGGCTTGGGTTCGATGTGTCCGCTGAAACTCTTGAGCGTACGACCGTCGCAAAATGGCGAGTAGGCGACCCGGTCAATCTGGAACGGGCGCTACGACTAGGCGACGAACTTGGCGGACACTTGGTATCGGGTCATGTCGATGGGGTAGGTGAAATTCGTGAACGCGTACCAGAGGGAACGGCGGCGCGCATGGTGTTTACCGCGCCCAAAAACCTATCACAATTTATTGCCGAGAAGGGTTCGTTGTCGGTCGACGGCGTTTCTCTCACCGTCGGCAAAGTTCGTGGTCACAACTTCGAGGTCACACTTATTCCCCATACCCTTCGTTGCACCACCTTTGGCGAAAAACAAGCCGGCGACCAAGTTAATATCGAGGTGGATATGATCGCACGTTATGTTGCTCGTCTCATGACCGAGAGATTCGCGTGAACAGTCAGGCCGACGCGTTTTCGCCGATCGAGGAAATTCTCGACGAGGCGCGCAACGGGCGGATGATCGTGCTCTTGGACGATGAGTCTCGTGAAAATGAAGGGGACCTCGTGGTCCCTGCGCAAATGGCCACGCCTGAGGCCATCAACTTTATGGCCAGATACGGACGAGGCTTGATCTGCCTGGCACTTGCACGTCCCAGGGTCGAGGCACTCGGTCTGTCATTAATGGCCAGGGACAACGAATCCCGCCACCAGACGGCATTCACTGTATCGATCGAAGCCAAGGAAGGGGTAACAACAGGTATATCGGTTGCCGATCGCGCTCACACCATCGCCGTGGCTATCGACCCAGCGAAGGGGAGAAACGACATTTCAAGCCCAGGGCATGTATTCCCGCTGGTTGCGCGTGACGGGGGTGTATTGGAACGCGCCGGCCATACTGAAGCGGCAGTTGATATCTCGCGGTTGGCCGGGCTGAACGCCTCCGGCGTGATTTGCGAAATCATGAACGATGACGGATCAATGGCCCGGCTTCCCGATTTGTTGGCGTTCGCGCACCAACACCAGCTTAAGATTGCATCCATTGCCGACTTAATTGCTTACCGCTTGCGTTCCGACAGCATTGTGCGTCGCGAAATCGAACTGGACTTCGATAGCCGCCACGGCGGCACTTTTCGCATGGTTGTCTACGTAAACGCCATAGAGTATGCCGAGCACGTGGCCCTCCTGAAGGGTACCGTTAGTTCAGAGACCCCTGTATTGGTACGCATGCATGCCCTAAGCGTCCTCGACGATGTGCTCTGCGATCGCACCAGTGGGCGTGGTGGCGAGTTGGCGCGGGCGATGGAATTGATCGGGGAGGCCGGTACCGGGGTTGTCGTACTTATCCGAGAGGCCAGCGCTACCAGCTTGTCAGACCGATTGCGGGCGCGTAGTCAAAAGTCCGAATTATCCCGTGGCCGCAATGCCGAATTGCGTACCTACGGAGTGGGAGCACAAATTCTCAGGGATTTAGGTGTTCGCGACATGGTTCTACTGTCGAACACGACGCGCAACATTATTGGGCTCGAAGGCTACGGGTTGCGCGTTGTCGGGCAAAGGTCGATACCGTGCGAGGATGAATGACATGGATCCGCCGGCGCGTGTCTTGATCGTTGAGGCGCGATTCTATGAGGACATCGCGGAAGAACTTGCGCGCGGCGCTGTCGCGGTCTTCAACGACAACAACGTGGGATTCGAACGGCTGCCGGTACCGGGTGGGTTCGAGATTCCCGCCGCGGTGAGTATGGCGATCGCGTCCAATGCCTTGTTTGATGGGTACCTTGCTCTCGGTTGCGTCATTCGTGGCGAGACCAGTCACTACGAACATATTTGCCATGAGGTTGCGCGGGGATTGAATCAATTGGCCATTGTCCACCGGGCAGCTATCGGATTCGGCGTTCTGACATGTGAAAACCGGGAACAGGCGTGGGCACGGGCGGCGGTCGATGGTGGCAACAAAGGTGCGGACGCCGCACGCGCATGTCTGACTATGATTGCCCTTCGGCGCAGGTGGGCTATGCGGTGAGTGGCCATACCGTGGATAATCAACGCCGAACGTCGCGCCGTAACGCAGCACGGCGTGCGGCTCGTCTCGCCGCAGTGCAGGCACTCTATCAAATCGATCAAACTGGATACGACGCGGACTTGGCAAGCCAGGTGATCGCCGAATTTAGTGATGGTCCGGTGGGAGTTGGCGAGGACCAATGTGGGTCATCCGACGCGGCGTTGTTTGCCAAGTTAGTTCGCGGCGTGATCGAACGAAGAGGTGAGATCGATACTGCCATTGCAGCAAGTTTGGCTGCGGGATCGAATCCTCAACGCATTCAAGTGCTCTTGCGAGCAATATTGCGTGCAGGTGGTTACGAGCTCCTTGTTTCCGACGATGTGCCCGTGGCGGTTATCATCAATGAGTATATCGAAATTGCACATGCTTTCTTTGATCCACCGGAATCAGCTTATGTGAACGGGGTTCTCGATAAAATGGCCCGGCGTGCAAGAGGTGATCCTTTACCGGCGAGCAGCAAGACCACGGAATTCGGGTGACTGAATTCGAACGCATCGCGAAATTTTTCGCGCCGTTGGCTCAGGAAGATCCGGGTGCAATAGGCTTGACCGATGATGCCGCCGTAATCAGCGTTTCGGACGGAACAGAGCTGGTCGTAAGCGTCGATTCGGTAGTTGCAGGCGTCCATTTTCCCGATGATGAGACGTCTGGCTTCATAGCCCGCAAGGCGCTGCGGGTCGGCCTTTCGGACTTGGCGGCAATGGGCGCATCACCGCGCGGCTATCTAATCTGCCTGGCGGGTGGTAGGGAGCTTGATCAAGAATGGTTTCGCGGCTTCGCCGAAGGATTGTCAATCGATCAATCCGTTTTGCGTTGTCCACTGCTCGGTGGTGATACTGTCGCCAAGCGCGGACCCTTGACCGTTTCAACGACGGTGTTTGGCGAGGTACCGCGAGCGACGGAGCTCCGCCGAAGTGGGGCAAAGGTTGGCGATAGAATCTTCATCTCCGGTTCTATCGGCGACGCGGCCCTTGGACTAAGGGTTCTTCAAGGTACGATTTCCGAAACGGATGAAGCAGTGCGGGCATATCTGCTCGACCGATACCGTCTGCCGGAACCCCGCCTGCGGCTAGGAACCCAGCTTAGGGGCCTGGCGAATGCGGCGATCGACGTGTCCGATGGGTTGATTTCGGATCTAGGCCATATGTGCGTAGCTTCGGGTGTTGGTTCAGTTGTCCGTACCGCGAGCTTGCCATTCTCTCTTGCGGCTCGGGCTCTTATTGCTGCCGATCCGTCTCGACTCACAATGGCGCTAACAGGTGGCGACGATTACGAGATCCTTTTTACCGTTCCTGGTGATCGTCTGGCGACGGTATCAGGCTTGGCCACGAGGCTTAATCTAACGCTCACAGAATTTGGTGAGATCGTCGCCGGAGAAGAAGTGTTGGTACTGGATCCGAATGATCGGCCTCTTGAGCTAAACGTGACCGGGTACAAGCATTATTAGTTTTTTCTTTCACTGGACTAGCCAGCTGCATTTACAGAATCTTCACCGGTTCGATCCCATTATGTTTCTGGGAAAACAAGGATCAGGCAACAGGCGAACAGCCGATGAAATGGGTCATTATCATCGTCGTCCTGGTGGTTGTCGCCGGCGGTGGCGTATTTGCGTGGATGTATTTTTCGGATGGCAACCTCCCCGATTTCGCCAGTGACGATGGCGCCGGGGCGGGTGTATTCGTTGAGATGGAGCCGTTAACCGTCCCCTTCGTGCGCGACGGAAAGTTTGCTCACTATGTCGTTTTAACCGTTAGCCTGGAAGTAAAATCACAGGGTTACGCGACGCGGTGCCGCGAACAAATCCCGCGTATTCGGGATGCATTTGTCAGCGCACTGCATGGTCTGGCCGAGCGCCGCGCGGCCGACCAAACCATGATAAATATCGGTAGAATTAAGGCGAGTTTGGTGGCCAGCGCCCGAAAGGTCATGGGATCCGGAGTGATTCAAGACGTACTAGTACAGCTCGCACACTAATCGAACCCCTAGTCGAGACTGAATTCGGGTGTGGAAAGCCGGGTTGCGCAAATTTGTCACGTCTGTCATTTTCCGACTTGCTTTGTTTGCCTGACGTATTGAATAAAACGTAATGGGGTGTCCGTGACTGGATGCACAGGGGCAGCGCTGCTAATTCTCTTTCCATAACGGAGGCTATCTTCACTATGTTTATGGCTTATATTTTCGTTATCCTTTGTGGCGTTGCCGCGCTTGTATACGGCGGCCATATGGCCAAAACTGTTTTGCAAGCGGATGCCGGTACCAAGCGGATGCGTGAAATAGCCGCCGCCGTGCAAGAGGGCGCTAGCGCCTATTTGAACCGCCAATATATGACTATCGGTTGTGTGGGAGGTGCTATTTTTCTTGTACTCGCGGCGCTGCTCGGCTTTCGCGTCGCCGTGGGATTCCTAATAGGCGCTGTGCTTTCGGGTGCCGCCGGATACATTGGTATGCATATTTCCGTGCGCGCAAACGTGCGTACGGCTCACGCTGCACGCAGCGGACTTGAACCGGCATTGTCCATCGCCTTCAAAGCCGGTGCGGTTACTGGTCTGCTGGTTGTAGGTCTCGGTCTCTTGGGTGTTTCCGTTTATTTTGGAATATTGCAGTTCTTTAACGTGGCCACGCGCGACATATTGGAAGCGCTGGTCGCTCTTGGCTTCGGAGGGTCGCTGATATCCATATTTGCACGCCTCGGCGGCGGTATTTTTACCAAGGGTGCAGATGTAGGAGCCGATCTTGTCGGCAAGGTGGAAGCCGGTATTCCGGAGGATGATCCACGCAACCCTGCCGTCATCGCCGATAATGTCGGCGACAATGTCGGCGACTGTGCCGGAATGGCCGCAGATCTTTTTGAAACCTACGCGGTCACCGTTGTAGCCACAATGTTGTTGGCGGCGATCTTTTTTTCTGGCGACACCGAGCACGCGATGATGCTCTACCCCTTGACCATTGGCGGTGTGTGTATTTTGGCGTCAATTGTCGGAACATTCTTCGTGCGCCTTGGTTCGAGTGGCAATATCATGATGGCCCTCTATAAGGGACTCGTGGGCACTGCCGTAATCGCCGCGCTCGCCCTTTGGCCGTTGACCGATTGGCTGATTGGCATCAGCACCGAATACTCCGCTGTCGGCCAAGTCTTCAGCGGACGAGAGCTCTATTATTGCGGCTTAATTGGCTTGGCCGTGACCGGTCTTTTGGTCTGGATTACCGAGTACTACACATCCACGCAGTATCGCCCAGTGAAGAATATCGCGAACGCGTCTAACACCGGCCACGCGACAAACATAATTCAGGGCTTAGCAATTTCCATGGAAGCGACGGCGTTGCCGGTTTTGGTGATTTGCTGCGGCATCGTCGGTGCATATCTCTATGCCGGACTATTCGGCATATCGATCGCCGCAACCACCATGCTCGCACTGGCCGGTGTGGTCGTCGCGTTGGATGCCTATGGCCCAGTTACCGATAACGCGGGGGGAATCGCCGAAATGGCCAATCTTCCTGCCAAGGTACGTAAGACGACTGATGCACTTGACGCAGTGGGGAATACTACGAAAGCCGTCACCAAAGGCTACGCGATTGGTTCCGCTGCGCTTGCGGCGCTGGTTCTCTTCGCCGCATACACGGAAGATTTGCAACATTATTTCCCTAAGCTGGAGGTCGTATTCGAACTACAGAATCCGTACGTTGTGATCGGATTATTTATCGGTGGAATGCTACCCTATCTTTTCGGTTCCTTGGGAATGATGGCGGTGGGACGGGCCGCTGCGGCGGTGGCCATTGAGGTGCGTCGCCAGTTCGCCGAGATAACCGGCATAATGGAGGGAACGGAGAAACCGGAATATGGCCGTGCCGTAGATCTGCTGACGAAGGCAGCCATCAAGGAAATGGTAGTGCCGTCGATGCTGCCTGTGCTGGCGCCGGTTGTTCTCTATGTCGTGGTCTCTTCCTTCGCCGGCCAGGCATCAGCGTTTGCGTCGCTCGGCGGTGTTCTGCTGGGCGCCATCGTTACCGGGTTGTTCGTCGCTATTTCGATGACCTCGGGAGGGGGCGCTTGGGATAATGCTAAGAAATATATCGAAGACGGGCAGCATGGGGGAAAAGGGTCCGAGGCCCATAAAGCCGCGGTAACCGGTGATACGGTGGGTGATCCTTATAAGGATACTGCTGGGCCCGCGGTAAATCCTATGATCAAGATCATCAATATCGTTGCGCTACTTCTGCTCGCAGGTCTCGCACACTGATAGGGGTTCCGGAAATCCTTGTCGAATTCTTCGAAAAGGTGAGAATCGAGGACGGTTGAATCGTACGGAATCGGCTACTACGGATACCGGCAGGGGTCGCAATTCAGGGAGCGCCGCTTCCTCCCTTGGCGAATCGGCCGACATTGCCGATCAGTTGCTCAAAAAAGCCTAATTTCTTGCCAGCGGTGGGCGTTTCCCGATCGATCGGTTCCACAACGTTCAAATCTTCGATGCCGTACTGTCTGACGTCGGCGACAAAGCCTGTTTGGTCAAAGGCGATCGCAACCACATTCTGTTCCAATATCGTAGGTTCATAAAACGCCACAGTTTCGGTTCGGGTGGTAATGTAGTACCAAGTTTCGCCGTCGAACCGGGCAATGCTTGATGGCGAGCCAAGAATGTTTTTGACTTCGGATCGCGAAACTAATCCTGGTTTAATTTTGGCTAGCGATTCGGCGTCTGGCACATGGCCACGTGTATCGATCCTGGGCTCACACGCGGTGAACACGAAGGCTGCGAACATCGCGAATAATAATTTGTTCGTGTTCACGAACCGCCGTTTTGCGGCATCACATGAGCGACCCAACATGGACCACCAATTCGATATTTCCGGACTCCTCGTAAGGAGTCGAGTGTGTTTACC
>JAAXGF010000406.1 GCA_012267605.1 Alphaproteobacteria bacterium
TAGTGGCCGAGGTCGAGATCGGTCTCCGCGCCGTCATCGGTGACAAACACCTCGCCGTGCTGGTACGGGCTCATAGTCCCGGGATCAACATTCAAGTAGGGATCGAGTTTGCGCAGCCGTACGCGAAACCCGCGCGCTTGAAGCAGTGCGCCTAAAGCTGCGGAAGCAAGTCCCTTGCCAAGTGAGGAAACCACGCCGCCGGTGATGAAGATCAACCGCGCCATGGGCTTTTCTTGTAGCACAACGGGACGGGCATCGAAATACCAATCCAGTTGGCGAATTGAATTGGCCGTGGACGTGGAAGGGTGCTATTCGCCGAAGGGAACCACGGGTCCTTCCGGCTCAAGCGGTTCCACCGGCATGACCGGCGCGGCTTCCACTGGAATCTCATCCAGTAAAGAGCGCGGCCTCTGGGACTTATTCGCCAAGATCGCCAAACCAAGGCTGGTCACCATGAATAGGGCTGCGACCGCTGCCGTGGTTCGCGTGAGAAAATTTGCCGAGGCACGACCGGTCATCAACCCACCTCCACTCGACCCTCCGCCGCCCATACCAAGCGCGCCACCTTCGCTCCGCTGGAGCAAAATCAGCGCTACCAAGGACACTGCCAACACCAAATGAATGATGAGTAATATCGTCGTCATACCATCGAACCTTGACCCGGGTCTGCCTTTAACAGAACCGAGTACCGCTAACGCAACACCACAAGCTGGGCTATACCACAGAGCCAGTGCCGGGGGCTAGTGGTTCAAAATTGAAGGCCGTGTTCGATATGGGGTTAAGGGTGATGGGTCGCGCCGACCATCGGCCGTGATCATCAAAGAGCGATGGGTCCGGGCGTATGGGTTTCACAGCAATTCTTGGTCGTGCGCGAACCCACCTGCCTCGACCTCGGCAAGGGCATCTGCCTCAATGTCGATAAATATCTTTCACAGCTGCCAGAGCTTTTCCCGATTCAACCGCTTTTCCCGCGATCCTGTTGAAAAACTATTTTCGAGCCCTCAAAGTTCCGGTTGTCAGTAAGTTGCTTAGAGTCGATTTCAATGAAATCAGCCAATTGGAGTTATTGGTATATGGTGAAACACTTGAAATCACCACGCCAAGCAAAAGAAAAGGAGCCTTTCAACAGAATCCCCCCGACTGCAATCATCGTTTGTGCCACCAATGTCGGTCTCGGGTGATACCAGGCCAACATTGGTTGTCGTCAGCTCACCCACCTGCCCGAAAAATTGCTCCCTTCCAAATTGGCCTGTACAGACTTCCCCAAAGTTAGACAGCTGCTGGATCAGCCTATCCCGCAACCCCCTGTTAGACCCGACCCCCCAACTGTTACAAGGAAATGAAATATTGCGAGGAGATAACTGGTGAACACGGAACACTGCGAATTATTGGTTATTGGCGGTGGCCCTGGGGGGATTAGCGCCGCGAGCAAAGTCGCGCTGCAGGGTAAGAAGACGATCATCATCAACGATGGGCCCTTAATGGGCTACGGAATCGAGGGTGCCTTCAAGTCGAAGGCTGGATATGAAATTGCCCGTGAGTATCTGCATATAAAATATCGTGACGATGTATTTGGTCAGATTCCCGTGATGGATTTTTCCACGCTGCAATCGGGCATCGAGCGGTCGGCCACCAGCTTAACCTCAATGCTCGAAACCCGGTTGCGTCGCCTCAAAATCAGGGTGGTGCAAGGCAAAGCCACCTTCGTGGATACCCACAATGTTGTCGTCGGCGACAAGAAGTTTTCGGGAGAATACATCGTTGTAGCCACCGGAACCCGGCCGAGAGTTTTGCCGAACATGTTGGTCGATGGAAAACGAGTGATCACCAGCGATGAGGTTGTCAATTTGAGGAATTCCCCCAAAAGCGTGTTGATTTTGGGTGCCGGTGTTTTCGGCTGTGAATTCGCCAGCATGTTCAACGCTGTGGGGACCGAGGTTCACCTTGTCGATACCAGGCCACAAATCATGTCCAACGAAGATAAGGACATCAGTGATTATCTCCAGTACGCGTTCGATTCCATGGGCATCGATGTCATTCGTTCCAGCCGCTTTCAAAGTTATGAGCTGCAGGAAGACAGCGTACTAGCGACCTTGTCCACTGGCGACATTGAATCCGAGATGATACTGCTGGCCGTGGGACGAATTCCTCGCTCGAACGAACTCAATTTGGCGGTCACGGGAGTTGATGTGGACGAGTACGGATATATTCCGATCAATGCCAATGCTCGCACCAATGTGCCTCACATCTACGCGGTAGGTGACATCGGCACTCGAAATGTACCCAGCGATTTGTCGCTTGTTCATGTCGCCGAAGCAGAGGGTCGGAGCGCCGCAGCGCATATTCTGGGTATAGAATACCCACAAGGCTTGGATCATATCCCGTACATCGTGTTTACCGTTCCCATGTTGGCTGGCGCTGGCGTAAGCGAATCATACGCTCGTGACCATTACGGCGACGCAAGGATCGGCAAGTACCCCTACGCTCGAAATCACCGTGCCCATGCCATTCAGCCGCCAATCGGGTTCGTCAAGCTCATCGTGGGTCCTCCTGGTGACGATCGAATCCTCGGTGTTCGCGTGGTTGGCCCGAACGCGGACGCAATCGTTGGCGCGGCGGCAATCATGATCGAGCGAGGTCTCCCGTACACCTACATCCTAGAGTCGATCTTTCCTCATCCGTCATTATTAGAATGCCTAAAGGGCGCAGCACATATCATCGCGGGAGATGCCCTCCGGTATGAAGAGGGCGAAGAACTGACTATTGCGCAGGCGCTCAGCGGAAAGGCTTCTTGATCCGAACCCTGACGTTCCCGCCACATGTGTTCTATTGGCTAATTTCCTCCCAGCGCAGTCGTGCTAATTGCGACAGCAACGCACCAGCAGACGATTCTTGCGAATTATTCGAAACCAAATTCCTAGGAATTTAACGGCCTGCTGATCCTATTTTTTACAATTTTGGCAATTTCGACGACGAATCCGGATTTCGCGGAGATTTCATACCGTCAAGATCCGGAACCGCCATTCACGGACACCAGAAAATCCGCGCCGAGTTCTGCCCTAAACGATTTACGATTGACAACGTGATATAGTTGAGAGATACTAGTCCTTAATTTGACTAAGCCGTTAAGGTAGATTCCTTAAATGAGGTGGTTGGTGCGGCGGATTGTCGCAGCCATTTCAACTGTCTTTCCGATTCAAGTGAAGGGTGACCTCCGATGAAAGTTTTGATTGCTGATGACCATTGGGTGATTCGTGCCGGATTGAAACGCGTGATCAAACAAATGGATGACAACCCTGAAATTATCGAAGCTAACGATTACGATGAGGCGATCGAGTTGGCCGAGAAAAACGATGATCTCGACCTCATTCTGCTTGACTTGGTGATGCCCGGGCGCCAAGGGCTCGACGGCCTCGAGGAGAATGGAATGGACGCCTC
>JAAXGF010000003.1 GCA_012267605.1 Alphaproteobacteria bacterium
GAGGTTTTTAGAAGTGTCCAATCGGGTTCGCAAACGAATTCTGGCCGGACAACAGCTTAACTTCAGCGAGAAACCGCCTGAAATCAAAGTGATTTTGAGTTTGCGGGAGGAATATGTCGGTGGCCTTCAGGAGCTGTTTCCGGAGGTACCTACCATTTTGCGTAACCGAGTGTACCTTGCCGCGATGACCGTTGACCAAGCGACCGAAGCGGTCGTTGAACCGGCGCGGATTGTAGATGAGAAATTTGCTTGTCCGACCTTCAAGTATTGCCAGGATACAATTGACGAACTGATCAATTTTGTGAGGGGAAACGAAGGTGAAATCGAGCCATTCCACCTTCAAATGTTGTGCCGGCATGTTGAACAGGCGCTAATTAGGCGCCCGCCCACAAACGGTCTGGAATGCGTTGGCACGTCGTACCTGGGGACTCGGGATGAGATGGAAAACGTGCTCGCGAATTTTTATGTGCGCGCGATCGAAAAGTTGTCCAGCCGGAAGTATCAGCGTGCCGCCCGCAGGATGTGTGAGTTGGGGCTGTTGAGCACTGACGGGCACCGGCTCAGCCTCGATGCACGCCAAATTCACCAGGAATTTTCGCTCGATGACTCACATCTCGATTTGCTCGTCGACGAAAGACTCCTTCGGCGCGAGCCTCGGCGAGGCTCTTATTCGTACGAGCTCACGCATGACAGTCTGACCAGCCCTATTGTCAGGAACCGCGCCTTCCGGATTCCACGCAAGGTGCGCAATTTGCTGATTGGAATAATAGTCCTGATCATGGGTTGTGCAACCTTGGCCGTTACCTATCAGTACATCGAAGCGGAAGCGGCACGAGTGGAGGCCGAGAAAGCGCGTACTGCGGAAGAAACCCGACGGGAAGTGACCGAAAAGAAATTTCAGGCGTTGCAGGGCGAGCAAGACGGCGTCCGCGCCGAACGGGAAAGTTTGCGCAAACAAATCAGTGAATTGGGCGCGCAAGAGAAGCAGGCGCGGGCCGCGATAGCGCAAGCCGAGAGGGAGATGCAAAAGCGCGTCGCAACGCTGGAGAAGACAATTAGTAACTTACAAGATCAGCTCGATGTGGCGGGGGGACAGTCGCAGGAGGCCATCGCGGAACGTACGAAATTGCAGGAAGAGCTTTCGGCGCTACGCGAAAAGTTGGGGCAAGAATCGGAGTTCGAGAAGGAACGCGAGAACTTTCAAACGCGCATTGCATCTTTGGAAGGGACTATCGTCGATTTGCGGGACCAGCTAGAGAAGGCGACGGAACCGACACAAACCGCGGCCAGTCCAGCAGAGGACTTAAAGCCGGGCAAGACCTTCCAGGAATGTGGGGATTGCCCTGAGATGGTGGTGGTCCCTGCTGGTAAATTCGTCATGGGATCACCAGAAAAAGAAGAACTCCGCGATTACACCGAAGGCCCGCAACGCACGGTGACGATTCCGCATCCCTTTGCCCTCGGAACCCGCGAAGTGACGTTCGATGAATACGATTCGTTCGCGTTGGCCACGGGCCGCGAGCTTCCCGAAGACCTAGGTTGGGGTCGCGGCAAAAGGCCGGTGATCAATGTTTCCTGGAAGGATGCCCAGGACTATGTCGCCTGGCTTTCCAAACGGACGGGGCAAGAATACCGGCTTCCTTCAGAAGCGGAATGGGAGTACACGGCTAGGGCGGGAACGACAACGCCGTTTCATACAGGGAATCAAATAACAACCGATGAGGCCAATTTTGATGGGACCTATAGCTATGGTGATAGTCCGAAGGGCACTTATCGGCAACAGACAATCGAGGTTGGAGCGTTTCAGCCGAACGACTTTGGGATATACGACATGCATGGCAATGTATGGGAGTGGGTTGAGGATTGTTGGAATGATTCCTACGATGGAGCGCCGAATAATGGGGATGCATGGACGAACGGAGAATGCGATGAGCGCATTTTGCGGGGCGGCTCGTGGTACTTCGCTCCTAGGGTCGTGCGTTCCGCGCTCCGCCACAGGGACGGAGCCTCGGACCTGGACAACGGTGTCGGTTTTCGAGTAGCCAGGACACTTACCCCTTGAAACTTAAATTCTTTACCTCTTTGGGTCTGGGGCGAAGCCCCAGCGTTAATGTTTTAATTTCAAATAGTTGTGATTGGAGGCCGGGGTCGGAATCGAACCGACGATGCAGGATTTGCAGTCCCGTGCATTACCACTTTGCTACCCGGCCCTCGGCGGGCATCTTATAGGCGGGGGGCGACGGCCGTAAACAGTATCTCCGTACTGAAAGCGCGCTGGACCCGTCAGTGCGGGACACTTGCGTCATTGTCATTGTCACGACCAAAACGTATAAGTCTGGAAACTGTACCGCTACAACTCAGCCAAATTGCTTTGGTGGTTAACGGAGTAGCTGATTGTGGATTACGCCTTAGCGCGCCGCAATATGGTGGAGAGCCAGCTTAAGCCCAACAAGATCATCGATGAACGGGTGATTGACGCCATGAGCACGGTCCCTCGGGAACTGTTCGTGCCTCCGCGCTTTCGCGGTGTAGCGTACGTGGACGAAGACGTTCCCATCGCCGATGGGCGCCATCTGATGGAGCCAACCGTGTTGGCCCGCTTGCTGCAAGCAGCACGAATTACGGATGCTGACGCAGTTGCCGTCATCGGATGCGGCACCGGGTACACAGCGGCGGTGATCGCGCATTTGTCTAATGTCGTAGTCGCGGTAGAAAGCGTTGCGAATTTGGTCGACCAGGCGAGCGGCATCCTAACTCAGCTCGGTGCGGACAATGTCGTGGTAATGAAAGGTGCACTCGATAAGGGGATTCCCGCCCAAGCTCCTTATGATGTGATTATCGTGGACGGTGCGGTCGACGAAATTCCGGTCGCCTTGACACACCAGCTGGACATGGGTGGCCGTTTGGTTGCCGTAGTTACCGATAGGGTGGGCCTTGGAATCGGGACGTTGGTTACCCGCATCGACGGAGGATTTGCCAGGCAGGCTTTGTTTGACGCCAGTGTTCCCCGCCTGCCGGACTTTGTTGTGACGCCAGGTTTCGCCTTTTAACGCATGGCGGGCAGCAACTTGACAGCGGCGAGAGATTGGCCGTGTACGACGGCAATAACGACGGCAACTGCGTTTTTTTTTGGCGTGCTTGTCGGAAATTCAAGTCTTGTATCGGCGGACACCCTTCTGGAATCGCTTGCCACCGCCTACTCGACCAATCCTGGGATATTAGCGGCCAGGGCGGAATTGCGCGCCGTTGACGAGCAGGTTCCGACGGCATTGTCGAACTGGCGGCCTACCGTTCAAATTACGGGCTCCGCGGGCAAGGTCGGGACAAATAACAAATCGGTTTTTTTTTCGAGCGACGAGAACCGAACGCCAAGATCGGCTGCGGCACAGCTCAGCCAACCGATTTACCGAGGTGGGCGCACGTTGGCCGAAACCAAACGGGCGGATCATCGGGTACTTTCTTGGCGGGCTCGCCTCAAGTCGACCGAACAAAGCGTTCTCTTGGACGCGGCCACGGCGTATATGGATGTGCTTCGCGACATGTCGGTATTAGATCTTTCAGTGAAGAACGAATCTCGGCTGCGCCGCCAGCTCGAGGCGGCGAGGGACCGCTTTAGCGTTGGCGAGGTCACACGTACCGACGTCGTACAGTCCGAAGCCCGTGTTTCGAACGCGGTGGCTGACCGGGTGCGGGCGCAGGGCGATCTGGATTCCTCTCGAGACACATATATTCGTGTCATCGGCGTACCACCGGTGAATTTGCAATGGCCGGATCCACTGGCCGATTTACCCCAGAGTAAGGAGGACGCGACAAACCAAGCTTTGAACAATAACCCTGACGTACTTTCGGCAATTTATGACGGCAGCGCCGCCGCCGATGACGTGGATCTCGTATTGGGTGAGTTTTTGCCAAGCGTAAGTTTGGACGGCAGCTTGGAGACGGCTTCCGAGACGAGTTCCGTCGACAGCGTTAGTAAACGGGCCGAGTTTATGGCCACCCTAACTGTGCCCATCTACCAGGCTGGATTGGTCAGCGCGCGTGCGCGCGAAGCAAAGGAAATATCCGCTCAGCGGCAGCGCGAAATCGACGACGCCAAGCGTCTGGTGGTGGAAGACGCTTCGCGCGCTTGGGAGGATCTCGAAAGTAATCGCGCCCAGGTGGCGGCGTTCTCCGATTCTGTTCGGGCGAACAAAGTTGCGCTGGAGGGGGTCGAGCAAGAAGCGTCCGTGGGATTGCGTACGACTTTGGATGTCCTGGACGCCGAACAGGAATTATTCGAGGCCGAAGTCGATTTGGTTCGCGCGCGATGCAACACAGCCGTCGCAGCTTTTAACTTGAGTGCCGCAGTAGGCACCTTTAACGCCGTGAATTTGTCCTTGCCCGTATCAATTTACGATGAGACTGAGCACTATAATGACGTTCGATGGAAATTCTGGGGAGGATTTTTTGACGATTAACCTTTTGGTGCCAAAATCTCAAAGAACGCTAACAAATTATCGCGAGTTCCGTTTATGATCCCTCGACTTATAATCCCACGACCCAATTGTCGAGCTACAATGAATTGGGCGAGGTGATATCGATCATGGCCGAAGACAAACCGCAGCAAGAACCCTCCATGGAGGAGATTCTCGCTTCTATTCGAAAAATTATTTCGGAAGAAGTGGACGAGGATTCCGACGAAAAGGCCGATGAGGGCTCCGATGCCACGAGCGAAGATGAGGACGAATCCGCCGCCGATGACGTATTGGAGCTGACCCAAGTAGTGCAGGATGACGGCAGTACAATAGACATAAAAGAAGAGCCGCCCGAAGCTGAGGCCGAGCCAGAACCCGAGCCGGAAACCGAACCAGATCCGGAACCGGAGCCGGAAACCGAACCGGAACCCGAGATGGAAATCGAGGCCGAATCCCCGGGGGAGTCGGATGAACGCTTGATTTCCGAAGATACCGCAGAGACGTCGGCCGATGCTTTTGCCAATCTCGCCAAGGCGCTTGAACCCAGTCCCTTACCGTCCACGGGCGTTCGCTTCGGGGATTCGGCGCGCACCATCGAAGATCTGATGATGGAACTCTTGAGGCCCATGTTGAAGGAATGGCTGGACAAGAACCTGCCAACCTATGTCGAAAGATTGGTGCAGCGGGAAATCCGTCACGTTGTTCGGCGATCTGAGCCGGATTAAGCTACCCGGTGGCGGCTTTTTGCCGGTGCCACTTCTTTCTTAGCCCAAGCCAAATTATTCACCGATGCTGGCGAAGACATACCAACATCACGACATCGAGCAGCGCTGGTACGCAGAATCGGAGAAGAGCGGTGCCTTCGCGTGCGGTCGGCGCGACGGCGCGTCGCCATATACCATTGTCATACCGCCACCGAATGTGACCGGCAGTCTTCATATGGGGCACGCCCTCAACAACACGCTGCAAGACGTACTCATTCGTTGGCGCCGCATGCAGGGGCGCGACGTTCTATGGCAGCCGGGAACTGATCACGCGGGTATCGCCACGCAAATGGTCGTCGAACGCCAGCTTTCAGATGAAGGACGAAGCCGTCACGATCTCGGTCGTGACAACTTTTTCGCCCGGGTTTGGCGTTGGCGCGAAGAATCAGGTGGCACCATCATGCGTCAACTCCGCCGACTGGGCGCTTCTGCGGACTGGTCTCGCGAGCGGTTCACTATGGACGATGGGTTGTCCAAAGCGGTGACTCGGGTTTTTGTCGATCTCTACCGCGAGGGTCTAATTTACCGAGATAAGCGGTTGGTCAATTGGGACTGCCGAATGCGCACTGCAATATCGGATCTAGAGGTCGAAAATCGCCTTGAGAAAGGTCACTTGTGGTACTTTCGCTATCCAGTCGAGGGTGACGAGGGCGCGTCGATCACCGTCGCCACGACAAGACCTGAAACCATGCTGGGCGATACCGCAGTAGCCGTCCATCCCGAGGACGATCGCTATCGCCACCTGGTTGGTTCCGATGTGATGTTGCCTATCGCCAACCGGCGAATTCCGGTGATCGCAGATACATACTCCGATCCGGAAAAAGGTAGCGGCGCGGTCAAAATCACGCCAGCGCATGATTTCAACGATTTCGAGGTTGGTCGTCGCCACGATCTTGAACTCATCAATGTTTTTGACGCCGAGGCCAGAATCAATGAGAACGCACCTCAGGATTACAGGGGATTAGATCGCTTCGATGCACGCCAGCGGATTGTCGCAAGAATGGATTCGCTCGGCCTTTTGGATCGTGTCGAAGCAGAGGAGCACTCGGTACCTTACGGTGATCGTTCGGGCGTACCTGTCGAGCCATGGCTCACGGATCAATGGTTTTTGGACGCCTCGGTTATGGCAGGACCCGCGATCGCGGCGGTGGAAGAGGGACGTACGCGCTTTGTTCCTGAGCAGTGGGCTAACACCTATTTTGAATGGATGCGGAATATTCAGCCCTGGTGCATCTCGCGGCAAATTTGGTGGGGACACCAAATTCCGGCCTGGTATGGGCCCGATGGAGAGATTTTTGTCGCTGGCAACGAAGAGGAGGCGGATGCCTTGGCTGCGGCCCACTACGGCGAGCCCGTTGCGCTTCAACGCGACAGCGATGTTCTGGACACTTGGTTTTCATCAGCGCTGTGGCCGTTTTCGACCCTCGGATGGCCCGAGGAGACTAAGGAATTGGTCCGCTATTACCCAACCGATGTTTTGGTGACGGGATTCGACATCATCTTTTTTTGGGTCGCGCGCATGATGATGATGGGTCTGCACTTTCGTAAGCAGGTGCCGTTTCACACGGTTTACATCCACGCGCTTGTACGAGATGAAAAAGGTCAGAAAATGTCCAAGAGCAAGGGCAATGTTTTGGATCCGCTTACTCTTATGGACAAATACGGTGCCGACGCGCTGCGTTTCACGCTTGCGGCGATGGCGGCGCAAGGCCGTGATATCAAGCTGGCGGAAAAGCGCATCGAGGGATACCGCAATTTCATGACGAAATTGTGGAATGCAGCGCGATTCTGCGAGATCAATCGTTGCGCCTATGGGTCGGAATTTGACCCCTATGCTTGCCGGGCCGCGGTGAACCGCTGGATCGTCAGCGAATCCCTTAAAGCATGTCAAGGCGTAACCGAGGCGCTTGAGGCTTATCGTTTCAATGAAGCCGCGCACGTGCTCTATCAGTTTGCCTGGGGCACCTTCTGCGACTGGTATCTGGAATTTAGCAAATCGTCGCTCTCGGGAGACGACGAGTTGGCCGGTGCCGAAACCCGTGCCACAGCTGCTTGGGTATTGGATCAAATCCTGCTTTTGCTTCATCCCATTGCGCCCTTCGTCAGCGAAGAACTTTGGTCGCACCTAAATGATCAACGCGAAAGCCTCCTCATCGACGCAGCTTGGCCGGAGCATCCGGCAAATGCGGTTGATGACACCGCCACTGCTGAGCTTACTTGGGTAATCAAATTGGTATCCGAAATTCGTTCTGCTCGGGCGGAGCTCAATGTTTCGCCTGGCGCGTTGATTCCGCTCCTGTACAAAGGGGCGGATGCAGAGACGTTGCGTCGGCTGGAAGCACATTCCGACATCATTGTCACCTTGGCACGCCTCGAATGCGTGGGTCCAGCCGAAGGCGATTCGGTTGCTGGAACCGTTCAGCTCGTAATCGGTGATTCCACTTTTCTTTTACCTTTGGAGGGAGTCATTGATTTCGCCGCCGAAGCTGAACGGCTGCGTCGCAATATCTCGAAATTCAACAATGATATTTCCAGTATTGACCGGAAACTCGCGAACAAAAACTTTATCGAACGCGCGCCCAACCATGTTGTCGATCAACAACGGGAAAAACGAATTGAGATTGCTGAATCGCGTGCGCGGACCGAAGCAGCTCTCGCCAGACTTTCGGGCACGGCGTTATCGTGACAACCAATACCGTCAGTCCGGTAAGCACGATACCTCAATCCGTTGCAGCGCTGGATTTCTCCAGTTCGCCCAATAGGCGCTCCATACGCCCTTCACTCAGCTGGCGTACTCGTTCCACGGACTCTGGGGGCAAATTGCGTACATACCGGGTCGGATCGGTGAGGTATTGGACCAATTGTTTCACATTGTCGCGTGGCGTGTAGAACAAGTCTCCAGGCACGTAGTACTCCAGATAGGGGTAGTCGTCCGTATTCGTAGGGATGTTCGGTTCGGCATTGGTGTAGGCCCGAATCTCCTCCGGGCCCATCAGTAAGTGGCTCAGAAGATGTTCTGGCGACTCGATGTCAATCGACGCCAAGTCATCGCGCACGGCAGGATCGTTAAATCGCCGTGCCAGAGTTTCATAGTCGATAGTCGCGTCACCGTACCTGGCAACGAACAGACCGTGATTCTTCACGTACCAAAAGGTCGCGCTATCAAACACTTCCGCGAAACTCTTCATTGCCGAACGTAATCGAGTCGGAGAAATTTGATAGATGGGCATCCACTGGCAAATGACTCCGCCGGGAGCCAGTCGATCGCGGACAGATTCATAGTACTCGCGCGTGTACAGATAGCCGACTCGGGAGATCTTCGGATGGATAGGGTCGGCGGTGATCATATCGTAGCGCCGATCGGCGAGCTTCATGTAACTGCGTCCGTCATCTATCCGGACGTTGACGATTGGTTCATTGACAACGTCACCATTGATACTTCCCAGCACCTGGTGCGCCTCGAGGATTTCCGGCGAGAGTTCAATGACATCGATGCGATTCAATCCGGGGTGGTTGGCCGTTGCGCGGAGTGTAATGCCCATACCGAGGCCCACAACCAGCACGGACTTTGGCTCCTCCATCAGCATGAGCGGCAGGTGTCCCTTGAGCACGAAGTGGCGCCGCTGGGTGTACCCATCGTCGGCCTCCACGTTTCCGCCGATGATAAGGGAGGTAACTCCAGAGCGAGAGCGGACAACATCGATTGTGTTCTGAATTCCCTCGTCGTGATAGAGGAGCTGGGTTTACGCCCCGGCGTTTTGGTTAAAATTTAGTGTCACCCGGTACGGAACGAGCGTGCTCGCTCCGGCGGCGATGAAAACAGTGAGCAAACCGATCGCGACGGCGGGCTGAGCCAAGACGCGCATTCTCCGCCGCTGATTCGTTGCTGCAAGGTATACTCCGTTGAGCGCGAACAGGAGCGCAATTACAGCCAAGCTCGCCTTTGCACCAATCGTCGGGATCAGAATCAGACCGCCGGTAAGCGAGCCCAGAATTGCCCCAAACGTGTTCGAGAAATACAAGTTGCCAGTCCGGCTACCAACTCGCGCGACATTGGTCGTATATGCCCGGAGTGCCACTGAAAAAGTCGCGCCGAGCAATGTTGTGGGCACGATGAGGAACAAGAACGAAGTCAACAACGTGGCTACTACCAGGGCGCTTCCCCGATCAGGCAACATCGCCGCAGCGACGTCAAGCATCTCGCCAAACAGCCCTGGGACCACGTTGATCAACAGGCATAAGACCCCTACGCACGCACCAACACCCAGCTCGAGCAATGCGAATAGTCGAAGTGGGTCAGCGTGGTGATCCACCACTTTACGGATTACGACGCTGCCAAGAAAGATGCCGAACAGGAAACAAGCCAGCATGGAGGCGAACGAGTAGACGGTCGCGCTGAAGCTGATAATGAGAATTCTCGTCCACACCACCTCGAGCGCAAATGAGGCAAATCCGGAGATTCCGAAGGCGAGAAGCGCCGCGCGCGCAATGCGTCGGCGGATCGTCGGGTCAATGCCAGGTAGGGTATCAAGCTCGGGCGCGACCTCGCGTCTTGTCGGCTCCGAGGGTAGGAAAATGCGAACGCCGATGGGGATGCAGCATGCCCCGATCAAGAGATTTATGGTAGCGGCGCATAGTGTAGCGCCTTGCATGCCCAACTGGGGAAGCAGGATGAAGCCGGCCGTCAACGTACCAGCCAGCGCGCCAAAAGTATTTACCGCGTAAAAATATGCAGCGCGATTTCCCAACACTGAACGACTGCGAACGAAGTGCCGCATTATCAGTGGCAGTGTGGCGCCCATGAGAGCCGTGGGCACTAGGAGCATGCCAGCCGCCAATACAATTCGCACCAGTTGATAGATCCACGAGGGCATTCCCGTAGTAGGCGGATAGACGAGATGCAGTAGGGGGTCGAGACCCGCAAGCATCGAAGCGAAGCAGAGTGCGAATATCCCAATTCCCGCCTCAGCGACGCCGTACCACATGAGTGGCCGCGGACTGCGCTCGGCCAGACGTCCTCCAACGAGACTCCCCAAAGCGAGCCCACCCATGAATGTGCTTAAGACGATTGCCACACCATACAAATCGCTGCCGAAGAACAGGCCCAGCGATCGCATCCATAAGACCTGGAGACCTCTAAATACTCTGATTTCTGATGAATTTGATCCTGGCGACGTCGGTTGTTCGTCCGATCTTGCGGTCGGCTTGGCGATTTTCTGGAATTTGGGATCGTTACGGGGTGAATTTCGGTTATCCGGGCGCACTTCGGGCTTCGAGCCACAAGAATCTCTGCATGTTGTGAACCAGGTTGGCGAGACCGATCTTGGTCTTGGCCCGGGC
>JAAXGF010000376.1 GCA_012267605.1 Alphaproteobacteria bacterium
ATCAGACCTGGGCAGTTACTCGATTCGATTAGTCCGCCAAAATGGAATCGATTTCCGCCTGTTGCGCGGTGTCCTCGCCGCCGTGAATAACAGCGCTGGCAACGTCGGTGAGTCGGCGCATAGTCGTATTTGTCGCCGAAACGATGCGCGCCACGTCCTCGTTACTATTTTCGCTGATCGCCGTTTCGATGTCATCAAGGGCGCTTAGGATAAGCTGGTTCATCGCGTTGATCGTATCGTCGAAGGGTTTGCGAAATCGCCGTGGCGAATGCTCGTAGGCGCTGATCGCCAACTCTCGGTCGGAAAACCCGCTGTTGCGAAAATGCTCTTCATAATTCTTCGGCTGCCATTCCCGGGCTTCGTCAAAATAATCGGGAAACGAAGGAAGCATGTCGAGAATCATGATAATTTCATTGAAGTGGTTCAGATAATCCGTGGCGAGTAGGGTTTTCTCGTTGATGTTTTTGCCCCGCACGAGGCGCTGCATCTCCAAGCACTCGGGAGATTCGGGCTTCGGATTTAGCCCTGTGGCCCACCCATCCTCGTTCACAGCCACACTTCCAGACATCATTCTTCCCTCGGCAGTGGAGCCCCGCCAGCGCGCCCGCGATGGCCTGTCCGGACCGCAAGCTCTTGGCCAATTGTTCTCTTGGACTTGTACGTGAACATCCCTTGGCTCTCTGCAGCCCTACGCATGAAGGATACCGACCCATGTTGGAGGAAGGGTGCTTACGTTCAGTTAACGGGGAGCTCAGGTTTTCACCGCACCCGACTCTGTGGCTTCGAGATCCAGCGCCGCGGCAATGAGCGCCTTTGTATATGCCTTTTTCGGGGCGTCGAAGATGCGCTTGGCGGCACCGTGCTCGACAACTTTTCCGTCGAGTAGCACGATGACCTCATCGGCCAAGGCCCGGACCACCTTCAAATCGTGGCTAATAAATAGGTATGCGAGATCATGGCGCCGCTGTAGATCGCGAAGCAGGTCGACGATTTGTGCCTGCACCGAGACGTCGAGCGCCGAGGTTGGCTCGTCTAACACGACGAATCGCGGTTTCAGCACCATGGCCCGGGCAATGGCGATGCGCTGGCGCTGACCACCTGAAAACTCGTGGGGATAACGGTCCTGGGTCCTAGGATCGAGTCCAACTTCCTCCAATGCTTGGGAAATGGTTGCGCGGCGATCCTTTGAATCGCGGTCGAGACCATGAACATCGAGCCCTTCACCGACGATCTGACCCACCGAGAGCCGTGGGCTTAGGGCGCCAAAGGGGTCTTGGAATACAATCTGCATTTCTTGGCGAAGCCGCCGCATCGCCTTGAAGCTTAAACCCTGGATCGGTTGCTCGCCGAAATAGACTGGTCCTTGGCTGGATATCAGGCGCAGCAACGCGAGTCCCAGTGTCGTTTTGCCGGAGCCGCTTTCGCCGACCACGCCTACGGTATGGCCCTGGCGTATCGTGACACTGACGGCGTCGACGGCACGCGTGTAATCCACGGTGCGGCGGAAAAACCCGGCCTTGATGGGGAAATATACCTTGAGCTTTTCGCAGCGCATGACAACCGGCGCGCGCGGGCGCGGTTTGGCCGGCCTGCCCTTGGGTTCGGCGGCCAGCAAATGCCGGGTGTAGGCGTGCTTAGGTGCCGCGAAAATATCGCTGCAATGGCCGCTTTCAACGATTCGGCCCTGGTTCATGACGCAAACACGGTCGGCCAGACGTCGCACGATCCCGAGGTCATGGGTGATCAACAGTAGGGCCATGCCAGTGCGTGCTTGGAGATCCTTCAACAATTTGAGAATTTGCGCTTGGATTGTAACGTCCAGTGCCGTCGTCGGTTCGTCGGCAATGAGCAGGTCCGGATCGTTGGCCAGCGCCATGGCAATCATGACACGCTGGCGCTGACCACCCGAAAGCTGGTGCGGGAAATCGCCCAGCCGCCGCTCCACGTCGCGTAACCCCACCATGTCGAGAAGCTCCATGGTGCGGTCGCGGGCGGCAGTGCGCGAGGCGCCTTTGTGAACGAACAGCACTTCGTTGATTTGGCGTTCGATGGTGTGCAGCGGATTGAGCGACGTCATCGGTTCCTGAAAAATCATGGAAATGCGATTGCCTCGCGTGCCCCGTAGGGCCTCTTCATCTGCACCGATCATTTCCGCACCGTCGACACGGATGCTCCCCGAGGGGTGACTGGCCACGGGGTACGGCAGGAGCTGCAGAATCGATAGCGCGGTGACCGATTTGCCGGAGCCACTTTCGCCGACGAGGGCCAGGGTTTCGCCCTTGTCAAGGCGGAAAGAAACTCGGCGAACAGCCTCGACCACGCCGTCCTCGACAGCGAAATTGACCGACAAATCACGCACCCGAAGAAAGCTCATCGGAATGTTTTCCGTGGATCAAAGGCGTCCCGAACCGCCTCGCCGATAAAGATCAGCAGGCTGAGCATGAATGCCAACACCAAGAAGCCGGTGATTCCGAGCCATGGAGCTTGCAAGTTCGCCTTGCCCTGGGCCAGGAGTTCGCCCAGCGACGGCGAGCCCGGCGGCAGGCCAAATCCCAGGAAATCGAGCGAAGTCAGCGTGGTAATCGACCCGTTCAGAATGAATGGCAGAAACGTTAGCGCCGCGACCATGGCGTTGGGCAGAACGTGGCGCACCATGATCGTGGCGTCGCCGACGCCAAGCGCACGGGCAGCCCGCACATAGTCGAAATTGCGCGCACGCAGAAATTCGGCGCGCACGACACCCACCAACGACATCCAGCTGAACATCAGCATCAAGCCTAAGAGCCACCAAAAATTCGGCTCAACGACGCTGGCCAAAATGATCAACAAGTAGAGCACCGGCAGGCCTGCCCAAATTTCGATGAAGCGCTGGAACATCAGGTCGAGCCATCCACCGAAGTACCCCTGCACGGCGCCGGCTGAGATGCCAACTACCGAGCTGAATAGGGTCAATGCCAGACCGAACAAAACGGAGATACGGAAGCCGTAGATCACGCGGGCAACCACGTCCCGCCCCTGATCATCGGTGCCGAGCCAGTTGTCGGCCGTTGGCGGCGAGGGCGCTGGCGAAGGCAGATCGTAGTTGATGGTATCGAAGCTGTAAGGCACGAGTGGCCACACCATCCAGCCCTTTTCCTCGATCAGCTCCTGGACTTCCCTCTCCCGGTATTCGGCCTCGGTTTCGAATATGCCGCCGAACTCCGTCTCCGGATAGAACGCCAGTACCGGCACGTAAAAACCGCCGTCGGAGTACACCAACAACGGCTTGTCATTGGCGATGAGTTCAGCGAATAGGCTGAATGTGAAGAGCACGAGAAATATCCACAACGACCAAAACCCACGGCGATTGGCGCGAAAGTTATGTAGGCGGCGCTTGCTAAGCGGAGACATGATGGTTTGCGGCTTGTGGGAGACGTCTCCCTTGGGGAGAGGGTAATGACAGGCCGCCGATCCATTCGCCGCCATCCAAAATTTGAGTTCTTTGACGCACCAACTTTCAAACCTCACGGGATTCAAAATCGATGCGCGGGTCGATGACGACGTACATTAAGTCGCCGATTAGATTGAGCAACAGGCCGATCAGGGTGAAAAAATACAGGGTTCCGAACATCACCGGATAATCGCGGTTAAGCGCTGCCTCGAAGCCCAGCAAACCCAAGCCGTCGAGAGAGAAGATCACCTCGATCAACAGGGAACCGGTAAATAAAATACCGACGAACGCGCTGGGGAACCCGGCGACAACGATCAGCATTGCGTTTCGGAATACGTGGCGATAAAGCACTTGACGTTCGGCCAAGCCCTTGGCCCGCGCCGTCATGACGTACTGCTTGTTGACTTCCTCCAAAAACGAATTCTTGGTCAGCATCGTCAAGCTAGCGAAGCCGCCGATTACCATGGCTAACACGGGCAGTGCTATATGCCAAAAGTAGTCGCCGACGCGGGCTGGCCACGACAGGCTGTCCCAATCCTCGGAAGTCAAGCCGCGCAACGGAAACCAGTCGAGGTAACTTCCGCCCGCGAAAAACACGATGAGCATGATGGCGAAGAGAAAACCAGGTACGGCGTAACCGACGATGACAACTGCGCTCGTCCACACGTCGAACCGCGACCCATCGCGCACCGCTTTGGCGACACCCAGGGGAATCGAGATAAGATAGACCAGAAGCGTCGTCCACAAGCCCAGCGAAATGGAAACCGGCATCTTGTCCAACACCAGATCGACCACCGTGCGGTCGCGAAAGAAACTGTCCCCAAAGTCGAACACCAGATAATTGCCGATCATCTGGAAAAACCGCACGTGCGCCGGTTTGTCGAAGCCATAGAGCTTCTCGATCTCAGCCACTAAGGCAGGATCGAGACCACGGGCGCCACGATATTTGCTGTCCCCGGTGTCACCTTGCGTGGCGCCTACGCGGCTTTCGCCCCCGGCAACGTCGCCGGTGCCTGCGCCGCTGATCCGCGCCGTCGCGGCGACACCGGTTCCTTGAATTTGTGCGATCAGCTGTTCGACGGGCCCCCCCGGCGCCGCCTGAACGACGATAAAGTTGATCACCATGATGCCAAGCAGCGTGGGAACGATCAGCAGCAGGCGACGGGCAACGTAAGCGAGCATGACTAAAGCTAGATTCCGTTGCTCGTGAACACCCTCTCCCGTGGGGAGAGTGAATGGACACGCCGCTTATCCATGCACTCTACGCCCCGATCATTGATCGTCCGAACCACCCATCGCCTCCGCCAAGGCTTCTTCCTTGGCTGCGTCCACCCACCAGGCCGTAAATTGAACACCATACTTGGCGTCTCTCGCCGGTTTTCCGAACTTGTCCCAGTAGATCAGACGGTCCGCCCGCAAATGCCAGTGAGGAACCACGTAGTGCCCCCACAACAGGACGCGGTCTAAGGCGCGGGTGCGGGATACCAGGCTGTTTCGGTCGGGTGCCCCAATCACCTGGGCGATCAACGCGTCGACCACCGGGTCCGTGACACCGGCGTAGTTTCGGCTGCCGGGCAAATCAGCCTTTTCCGAGGAGAAGAAATCCCGCTGCTCGTTGCCCGGCGACAGGGACTGCCCAATCACCGCGACAATCATATCAAAATCGAAGGAGTCGACCCGATTCTGATATTGGGCGGTATCGACGGTTCGCACCCGTGCCTCGATGCCCAAGCGTTCCAGGTTTCGCGCGTACGGAAGGCTGATTCTCTCCCAGGTTGGGTTCGCCAACAGGATTTCAAACACCATGGGCTCGCCTGTCTTCCGGTGGACGAGCTTTTTGTCGGATATCTCCCAACCCGCTTGTTTGAGGAGGGCAAAGGCTTGCTTTAGGTTCGCGCGAATGTTGCCGGATCCGTCCGCCGATGGGGCGCGGTAAGGGTTGGTGAACACCGCCTCGGGAAGGCTGTCCCGAAACGGTTCCAATATGGCGATCTCCTCAGCGCTAGGAAGTCCCTCGGCCGCCAGTTCGGAGTTAGAGAAGTAGCTCTCAGTACGGGTATAGGCGCCGTAGAAAAGGTTCTTATTCGACCATTCAAAGTCGAAGGCAAATGCCAGCGCCTGGCGCACGCGTGGATCGGCGAACATCGGGCGGCGGGTGTTGATGAAGAACCCCTGCATGCCGGTGGGGCGTTCGTTTTCGATCAAGGCAGGGACGAGAAGACCCTTGTCGACAGCCGGCACATCATAGGCCGTGGCCCAATTCTTTGACGAGTTTTCGGCACGAAAATCGTACTCGCCGGCTTTGAGCGCCTCCACCGCGACAACGGCGTCGCGGTAATACTCGTAGCGCATGCGGTCAAAATTATAACGCCCGCGATTTACCGGAAGATCCTTTGCCCAATAATCCTTAACCCGGCGAAAGGTAATGGAGCGGCCCGGATCGAGAGAATCAACCTGATAGGGGCCGCTGCCCAATGGCGCCTCCAAGGTTGTTTTATCGAATTCTCGGTTCGCGAAATACGCCTTCGACACCACCGGTAGTTGGCCCATGATCAACGGAAGTTCACGGTTTTCGCCGGAACGGAAGGAAAATTTCACGCTACGTTCACCCACCTTCTCCGCCGCCACGACATCGGCGTAATAGGCGCGGTAGAAGGGGTGCCCTTTAGTCTTAAGAGTCTCGAGGGTATAGATCACGTCCTCGGGGATGACTGGGCTGCCATCATGAAAGCGCGCATTCTCACGCAGATTAAATTTCACCCATGACCTATCGGCGGGCATTTCGATGGACTCAGCGATCAGACCATATTCGGAAAACGGCTCGTCGCGGGAATGCTCGGTCAGCGTATCGAAAGTCAGAGCCATGCCGGCGGCGACGACACCTTTGAGGATGTAGGGATTTAGGTTGTCGTAAGTACCGATGGCGGCAAGACGTACCCCGCCTCCCTTTGGCGCGTCTGGATTGACGTATTCGAAATGCGTGAAATCGGACCCGTATTTCAAGTCGCCATGCATGGCGACGCCATGGCCCGAATAGATTTCTTCGGCACGGGGATACGTCGAAAATAAGCTAAAGGCTAGGACGACCGTGGCCAAGCTAGCGGTGCGCAGGGAATTGCGCTGAAGAATGCTGATCATGAGCCGTCGTGCATAACCCTAACCCGCCAGCATGGCAAGAGCCTCGGCGTGCCTATCAGCGTCTCCAGCGGCGAGAATTCGGCCATCGGAATCGAGTCCAAGCGGTGCTCCGCGCCAATCACTGATGACACCGCCCGCGTTGGCCACGATGGGAACGAGTGCGCAATAATCATGGGGCTTCAAACTTGCTTCGGCGGCGAGGTCGATAAAGCCGGACGCCAATAAGCCGAAGGCGTAGCAATCGGCACTGTAGCGCGTCCACCTCGCGGCGCCGGCCAAACGCCGAAAGGCGCGGGCATCGTCTCCGCCGTATAAATCCGGACCGGTGGTAAAGAGCACCGCTTCGCCCATGGCGACGCAGGGTCGGGTGCACACCGCCTGTCCGTTCAGGGTTGTCCCCGTGCCGTCGGCGCCCAGCCAGCGTTCCCCCATCACCGCTTGGTCGATGACGCCGAGCACCGGGTGACCATGTTGAACCAAGCCAATCAGGGTGCCGAACAAGGGTACCCCGCTGATGAACGCCTTGGTGCCGTCGATCGGGTCAATCACCCATACGAAATCGGCGTCCACCTGGTGGGGGCCGAATTCCTCGCCGAGCACACCGTGGTTGGGATAGGCCGCCTCAATTCGCTCGCGAATTATCCCCTCGATGGCGCGGTCGGCGCCAGTGACTGGCGAGCCATCAGCCTTTTGGCTAGTGTTAACAGGTTGACGAAAGTAGCGACGAACAATCTCGCCGGCGGCATCGGCAAGCTGGTTGGCAAATGCAACAAATTCCCGCGTCATGGATGAAGTATAGACATCCGACACCGGCAGACCAGACCATTGCCTAAACATTAGGCAACAGTCAAATTTTCACGGGCGACACCGCAGTCACGTCACAAACCAAACGCGCGTTCGACGCACGACATCGATTCCTCACCCGACTGAATACCCCGCTTCCCAATCAGGAACGCAACGGGGTTCGAGGGTTTCCTAGCCAGTATCGGCTAAGGCGTCATGCCTTTCGGGTCCCCGAGCGCGGGTTAGTTTTAGTCGGTGCAGCAGTGCGTAGGTGCCCGTGAGGCTGTAATCGGCGTCGAACTCCTCATGCAAAATTCGCCGTGCGTCGCGGCCGCGAAAGGCAACGACACCGTCGCTTTCCGCGCCGGTCGTCAAACGCGCCTTAAACGCGGCCGTTTGCTCCGCCTGTAGGCGGCGTGGACGCCCACTTCGCGGCCGATCAGTTAGCCCGGCAACGCCCTCGGCATTGTAACGTTTCAGCCAAATATACGCGGCTTGGGGTGATAAACCCACGGCTCGGCCAGCGGCAGGCCGCGATGCCCCCTCGACCAAATGGGCAACCAACAACAGACGCTTGACGATACGAGAATCCTTCTTCTCCCGCGCCAAGGCGCGCAGTTCAGCTGCGCTCAACGCGTGCGATACACTCAGTCTCCGTTTCATCATGCCATCCCTCGTAGCAATACGAGGTCATCCTACAATATCTAGGGAATAATTCAACCCGTAGTGAAAAGGCGCAATTTTGGCACAATATATGCCCAATTCCCGGGGCTGCGCGATAGTAGGTTTAGGTAGACTATGAGGTGCTGGGTCCGTCAATCCCTGAAGATAAACGAACCGGCAAACCGGTGTGAAATAGCAGCCGTCGCACCGAAACCAACCCACTCCGGCACATGCTCGTTTCGGGCCAAATCCCTTGTCGACGCGCAATCGGATTCGAGTGCAGAAGCGTGACTGTGAGAATTTTCGACCCCACTTTGGCACCAAGCGGCCGCCAGCGGCCGTCGGGTAAAATACATCGTTGTTCTGCGTGATTTATCGCTCGCCACGCTGATATCACGTCAATGCCACTTTCTTGCCTTGCCGGCTAAATAGCTAGTCTTTCTCCGGATCATACCAATGAAGGAAACCGATTCATGAATCAGTCAAATACAAACTGGGTGTTCGTCGACGGCTGCGAGCGCTTTAACGGTACACTTTCCAACGTCGTCCGACACGCTCTAGAAAGGAGCAATTCGAAAGCCAGGATTCACCACCAAGCTGGACAAGTGGTCCAACACGGATGGTATTGGGTACTCACAATTAATAGCCGGCGATTTCCGTATTCCGTACCTGCCATTGTGCCTATGGACGTTGCGACAGAATTGCTCTTAAGCCAGCTCGGTGCGAATTGGGCCGACGCTGGATTGGGCCGGTACGATCAAACCCGAATGCCGCGAGGACGCCGCCCCTCATTCGACATCGCCGCTAACCAATTCGCCGTTGCTGGCTCGACCGCCGACGTCTGCATAAAGGGGTTTTAGCTCGGCTTGTGAACGAGTCCCAAAGCGCGCAGCATGGAATTCACAGCAGTGGCGGCGCTGGCCATCCGCTCGGTTGCCAGCCGCACCCCTCCCACGGGTGCTAAATTGCGTCATGGCTGTGAGCGACATGTATCGCATTCATTCGCCCCGTAAGTTCCCCCGCGGGGTTTTTCTTATTCGTCGAAATGGTGGGTGGTTCCCTAATCCGGCAATAACTCGCACTATCGAATGCCGATTCTACGCTCCAAGCCACTCCCCAAATGCCGTCAATGGGTCTTGGTTGTTCTCTAACTCTGAGCTCAGAGTTAAAGAACAGCCAGGGTTAGGCCCAGATGATTCTCGACTCGAAAACGACATCCGTTTACGAGAGTGGAACGACCGTCCCATCAACGCCGGGCCGGCTGACTTGCGTTCATGCAGCGCCGTCACCCAACACCTAGAATGGGGGAAACAAAACTAGTCGAGTATTAGGGTGAGTTGGATTCCGAGATTTTTGACAGCGCTGCTGATCCAGATTTTCTTTGTACTTTGCATCTCCGGGCAAACCACCGCCGAAGGGCCGATGGAGTCGACCCCTGCACTGGTGACGGCGATGGTCGAGCGGCTTCTGCTTATGGAGGCGGTGGCGCAATATAAGTGGAACAAGGGGATGCCGATCGAGAACCAGGCGCGCGAACACGAAGTTCTCAACAAGGTTGTTGCATCTGCTGAGGCGCACGGTCTCGCCGTGGATCTTGCCTGGGACTTCTTTCGGGCCCAGATAGCCGCTGCCAAAGCGATTCAGTCCCGCTTGTTCGATACGTGGCGGCAGGGCGGCGTCAGCTCGTTTCCTAGTGCCCCCGATCTGAAAACTCAATCGCGGCCTGCTATAGGCGCACTCACCGGGCGAATCATCGAGGCGCTGGCCCAGCTGAATGCCATCGATGCAGAAGCACTATGTGCGGCGCTTGATCCGGTCCCGCATCCCCTGGCCGAATACGCCGAGGCCTGGTTCATCGCGGTGGCACCCTTACGCGAACGAGCCAATGGATGCTGATATAACCGATTCTCAACGACTTCAGCCAAATTCAGAAATATCAGGATCGATGGACACGCGGCGGCACATGCGGGTAGAGCGGCCATGTTCAAGCTGGTAGACGAGTACCGGCTCCAGTCAGAAGCGACATCAGAAATTCGGCGTTTCTATACTGAATGCAAACCCGGTTCGCGAAATTACGCGATATGCACTATGCTTTAAAAAAATTGTTTACACTGTAGTAGGGAAGATTCAATCCAAGGAACCTGAGCGATTACCGCATTCCTAAAGCGCGTCAACGCTAAGGTACGTTCCCGGCTTTACGCACCGTCGCAAGGCCTGTGGGCGATAATCCCCTTTTGTCCTTTCGGCGGGTTACGCCACCGCATTGTCGTGGCCCTGATCATAGTCCTCGTCGTAATGATGACCCCAGGGCGAATCGTAGCATCGCCGCCAATAGAGGGGGGCGCTGTCTCCACCGAATCGATAGAAAAAAATCGGATTGTTATCGGAAAGGTTTCAAGCGATCCGGCCAGAGCGTTTCCGAAGCTGGAAGCGATGGCAAATTATCTGGCAGCGCGTCTCGGGTCGGTCGGCATAACAATGGGAGGTGTAATTGTAGCCAAAGACAATCCGGAAATGATTTCGCATTTGAAGGCGGGACGGGTCGATTTAGTTTCGGAAACAGTGTTCTCTTCCCTCCTACTCTCAGAACAGACAGGCGCGGAAGTACTTGCGAGGGAATGGAAAAAATCCGTACCTGTCTATCACAGTATGATTTTTGCGCTCCAAGAAAGCGAAATCAAATCGGTTTCAGATCTTATTGGGAAGAATATTGCGTTTGAAGATCGAGGATCGACGACGAGCTTCATGCTACCGTTGGCGATCATTCGGCAGCAGAACCTCGAAACCGTTGAAGTTTCAAAAGCTCGGGCCAAGCCACCCCGTGGGAAGGTCGGCTACATATTCGCCCATGCCGAAAGAAATGTATTCGCTTGGGTGGTTAGGGGCATCGCTCAGGCGGGCGCTGTCAGCGACACCGATTGGAACGACTTGGACCGCGCACCGGAAGCCCTCAAGCCACGTCTGAGAATTGTCCATAGGAGCCGACCGATTCCTCGATCCCTCCTTCTTGCCAGACAGAATTTGTCAAGTGACGTCAAATCGCGCGTAAAAGAAATTCTATTCGAGATACACAATGATCCCGAGGCCGCTGACGTGCGTCGCTCCTATTACAAGGTCGCCAGGTTTGATGCGATCGAAGGCGAGGTTAGGAAACTCTTGAACGAGGCGCGTGATGCTTACAAATTGAGTAACTGCCCAGGTGCCTCAAC
>JAAXGF010000214.1 GCA_012267605.1 Alphaproteobacteria bacterium
TGCAAAGACTTTTGACGGCTCACACTGACCGAAATGGTCAAAACCCGAGGAGCCCGCTCGGGACCATTCTTCGTATCGACCCGCTGGGGGATGATACGCGGCCTTATCTGATCCCGGCCAACAACCCCTTTCATGATGGCATTAACGCTATGGCAGAGGTGTGGGCCTACGGATTTCGCAACCCGCAACGGTTCAGCTGGGACCTAGGCGGAAGCGGCCAAATGTTCATCGCGGATATTGGGCAAGCGAATATCGAGGAGGTCAGCCTAGGAAAACAGGGTGGAAACTATGGCTGGAGCGAACGAGAAGGAACATTCATCGTCGATCATAGTGATGAAAACAACGTGATCGAATCAGGTATTGGTGGTGGCGGCGACGGCATGATCGATCCGGTGATCCAATACGATCACGACGAGGGTCTTGCCATCACCGGCGGCTTTGTTTACCGGGGCCACGCGGTACCGGAACTGCGGGGCCTTTACGTCTTCGGCGACATCGTCAACGGCCGCGTGTTTTATGCCCCTGCCGACAAAATCGTTCAGGGACGATTGGCGTGGGTGCGTGAACTGGCCCTCGAACAAGGCGGGCAAGCATTCAATTTCCGTGACCTAGTCGGCGACGGTGGACGGGCGGACCTCCGTTTCGGCATGGACGAGGCGGGAGAGTTGTACCTTCTTTCCAAACAAAACGGCGGGATATATCGGTTCACCAGCTTGCGCTCGGAGGCGTTGGCGGGGTTGCCAACGGCTGACCCTGCCGCACCCTTGACCGATCCAGATTCCCAGGACATCGCTCAAGAGCCCGACGATGGGTCCTCGGAGGCTCTCCCTGTCACCGGACTGATCATCCTCGCGGTCGTCGCGATCCTCGCAATCGGACTGTTGATCCTCGTGTTCGTTCTTCTTTCCCGGGGCTTGCGCGAATCGCCAGAACAATCCGAATTGCTCGGTGACGCTGGCGAGCCTCTGTCGGAAGGTTCGTTTTTCCACAACTCAGAAATTGATAACGCATCGATCAAAATCGAAAAGGAAAAACGCTTAATCTCTTTGACAGGCCCAACCCTACCGGCTGGTCGAGTGGAACTGGATTTAAAGGAGATATCTGGATGTCGGGTCCTGCTCAACGGCAATGTCGTCTTTGATATGGCGGACGAAGCGGCGAGCGTGGTCGCTGATCACGATGTTCCGGAGGAAAAACTACTACGGATTCTCTCGCCGATCGGGTATCAGCCTCTGGGGCACCACGACACGCGGCGCCTCGACCTGCTCCTTTCGACCGCTGGCGTCCAGCCAAAGAATTTCCAGATCAATGTCTACTACCGGGTCGGCAACAACCGAACCACACGATATTCCTATAACGACTCTTTGCGGCACATTCTGCGTTGTCTCAAAGCCTTGGCGTATCACTGATACCCGATTCACCACCTATTGGCCGCGGACCCAAAAAGATTGGTCGTGGGTAAAGGGCAGGCAACAATTCAGCGCGACCGCCCACCCAGAAAAGGCCGTGAGCGGAGTTCTAAAGCGCCAGCCGAAAAATTCTGGAAATTAGTTTCAACGCGCATCGGCACAAATTGCGAATTCTGGTTTGCCGTGCCGCGTTACTGTCAACCCACCAGTTCGATGGCACTGAAGAAGTACGCGATTTCGAAGGCAGCGGTTTCCGGAGCGTCGGAGCCGTGGACCGAATTGGCCTCGACAGACTCGCCGTGTTTGGCGCGTATTGTGCCTTCAGCCGCGTTCTTGGGGTTTGTGGCACCCATGATTTCCCGATTTTTGGCGATGGCATCCTCGCCCTCGAGCACCTGCACCACCACCGGCCCCGAAGTCATATAGGCACAAAGATCGTCGTAGAAAGCGCGTTCGGCGTGTACCGCGTAAAAGCCCTGGGCCTGCTTCAAGGTTAGGCGCAAACGCTTTTGGGCAATGATTCGGAGCCCCGCCTCCTCGAATTGTGCGTTGATGGTTCCGGTCAAGCCGCGCCGCGTGGCATCCGGTTTGAGGATCGAGAGCGTGCGTTCCTCGGCCATGACATCGCCTCCCCTGAGTGGAATTATGATGAAAGATTGAAATTCGGGCGCCTTATAGCCGCTCACCCGACGAGGAGCAACCGTCAAGGGATTGGTCCGGGGTTGTCGCCGCCTAACCCTTACGCTCCCAACCGCCACCCGCATTTTGCGCCCAGTACGTCACCTCGTGGCCGGCCTCGCGTAAACGTCTCCAGCGGTCGCGGGCGGCGGCCACGGCGGCTTCGTCATTGCCGTCGAACAGGTCAAGACAACGCTGAAATTGATCGAGGTGGGTGGCCTCGATACCGTCGGTAACAACCAGCACCCCCGCCCCGTTAGGGTTTTCCTCCTTGCGGGTCAGATAGATGGGCTGGTCGGCCGGATCGCCATCGCGTTCACGTCCATGGGGCAGAAACGAGCCCTGGTCATAGGTCCATAAATGGGCGTCCAGTGCCTCTAGGCGAGCATCGGAGTCGCACATCACGACAGCGCGCATTCCGCCCGCCAAGACCTTTTCGAGCAAGCGCGGAAGCGTCTTCTCGAGCGGCGTACGAGTAAGGTGATAAAAATTCACAGCGGACATTTAGCCGCCAATTGTTGAAACCCTCTTCCTTGACGAAGAGAGTTTGATTGCGGGCGACGGGAATCTCGCTCTAGGCATCCGCCTCATAATTGTCGGCCACGAATCTATCGAGCAATCGCACGCCAAAACCGGTCGCGCCCTTGGGCACTGTGGCGGTGTCCTGCTTGGACCAGGCAACACCGGCGATGTCGATATGTGCCCAGGTCACGTCATTGACGAAGCGCTGCAGAAACTGCGCCGCGGCGATGCTTCCTGCTTCGCGATTCTTGCCCAAATTTTTCATGTCGGCGATTTGCGAGTTGATGTCCTTGTCGTAACGCTCTCCCAGGGGCAATCGCCAGACCTGCTCGCCGACCGCGTCGCCGGCGGCTGTGATCTTTTTGGCCAACCCGTCGTCATTGGCGAACAGCCCAGCGCGGTAGCTGCCCAAAGCAACGATAATGGCGCCAGTCAGGGTGGCCAGATCGATCATCGCCCGCGGACTGAAGGTCGCTTGGCAGTACCACAAGGCGTCGGCTAAGACGAGCCGGCCCTCGGCATCCGTGTTGATCACCTCGATGGTTTGCCCGGACATGGTTTTCACCACGTCGCTGGGGCGTTGGGCGGTGCCGGATGGCATGTTCTCCACCAGACCGACGACGCCTACGGCGTTGACCTTGGCCTGGCGCCCTGCGAGGGACTTGATCAGCCCCGCCACAACTCCTGCGCCACCCATGTCCCATTTCATCTCTTCCATGCCGCCCGAGGGCTTGATCGAAATGCCACCGGTGTCAAAAGTGACTCCCTTGCCCACGAATGCTAGCGGCGGATCATCGGCTCCTTTTGGCGAGCCGTTCCAGCGCATCACAACTAGACGCGAATCCCGTGCGCTCCCCTGGCCGACTCCGAGCAGGGCACCCATGCCGAGTTTTCGCATCTTGGCCTCGTCGAGAATTTCGACATCAACACCTAGATCCGACAGCGACTTTGCGCGCTCGGCGAAGGTCTGCGGATAGATGACGTTGGGCGGTTCGGATACCAGGTCGCGGGTTAAAAACACGCCGTCGGCAAGGGCCTGAAATCGAGCGAAGGCTGCTTTGGCCTTGCCCGAGGACTTCGACACGATCGTGAGCTCGGATAATGTCGGTTTGGTCTCGGGCTTTTCTTTGGTCCGGTACTTGTCGAACCGGTATGCGCTCAGACAAGCACCAAAGGCGAGATTCGCCGCGCGCGCCGTTGTCGGCAGGTTATCGTCGTCGGCCTCGTCGACAAGCACGGCTGCCCGCGCTGCGCCGGACCGATTCAGTTGAGCCACGAGGCCGCCGCCGAGGTTTTGCAATGTCAGCGCTTTTACCGATCCGCGTTTACCGAGACCGGCGACAACTACACGGCTGGCATCGATTCCAGCCGGCATCAGGATATCCAGAAATTGTTCCTTCGCGCCGCTAAACCGACTCGCCCGCATCGCGCGAGTCAAAGTCGCGTCCGATTTTTCGTCGATGCTCTTGGCGGCGGCACCAAGATGACGCCCGGCGAAGGCAGTGACAACGATCGCATCGGCCTTGTCCGGGGGTGAATCAGAAAAAGTAATCTTCATGGCTGCCTCATGGTCACCCGATCGGTCGCGGGTATCGGCTCCCGGCCGGGATATGTTTGAGCCGTGAATGTAGCCGAAGCGGCGGCGATGAAAAGTCCTGTTTTCGATAATGTTCACAACGCCAGCCGACGGACCGCCAAAATGCGCGGACTGTATCCAGGTTAGAGTTTCCCAATGTGTGCAACCCCGGAAACCGGGGCGTCGGAGCTTCCCGCCTCGCTAGGCTTGTTGCATCAGACCGGGTCCTGTGATACCAATCCGCCGATTCCGCTTGGGGGATTTCTTTGATGCGGGACATTCACTTGTGAAAACATTTTCTCTTATTTGAATCGACTTTTATCAGGGGCGTTGAGAGGACAATCGTAAGTGGCGACCGAGGGTAGCGAGGTCAGCGGTCTCGCCGGGCGATACGGGACCGCTTTATTCGAATTGGCGGTAGAGCAAAAGGCGCTTGATCCGGTTGCTGCCGACCTGGCCGGGATCAAACGATTGCTCTCGGAAAGCGCCGAGCTGAGACGGCTTGTGCGTAGCCCCGCATTCACCCGCGAGGACCAGAGCCGGGCGATGGGCGCGTTGTTGGACAAGGGCGGCGCCGCCGAGTTGACCCGCCGTTTCGTCGGATTGCTGGCGCAGAAGCGCCGGTTGTTCGTACTCGACGGTGTCATCGCCGTATTTGCTCGCCTGAATGCTGCGCACCGTGGCGAAGTCGCCGCCGAGGTGGTATCGGCCGCGCCGTTGAGTGCGGAACGCATCGAGTCGGTGACGAAGACCCTGGCCAAGGTGATCGGCGGCCGGGTCGCATTGGAAACCCGGGTCGACGAACGCCTTATCGGCGGACTCGTCGTGCGGGTCGGCTCGCGCATGGTGGATAGTTCCGTGCGGACCAAACTTCAACGGCTTCAGCTTGCCATGAAAGGGGTTGGATGATGGATATCCGGGCAGCCGAGATTTCCGCGATCATTAAAGAGCAGATCAAGAACTTTGGCACCGAGGCGGAAGTCGCGGAGGTGGGTCAGGTACTCATGGTCGGTGACGGAATCGCACGGGTCTATGGCCTTGATCAGGTACAGGCCGGAGAAATGGTGGAGTTTCCCGGCGGCATCAAGGGGATGACCCTGAATCTGGAAGAAGACAATGTCGGAGTCGTTATCTTTGGCGACGACCGGGAAATTAAGGAAGGCGACGTGGTCAAGCGTACCGGTGCCATCGTTGATGTTCCCACCGGCAAGGGTCTGCTGGGGCGCGTGGTGGATACGCTGGGAGAACCGATCGACGGCAAGGGACCGCTAAAGAACGTCACTCGTTCCCGAGTAGATGTGAAGGCCCCCGGCATTATTCCGCGCCAGTCCGTGCACGAACCGGTGCAGACTGGATTGAAGGCGTTGGACAGTTTGGTCCCCGTGGGGCGCGGTCAACGTGAGCTCATCATCGGCGACCGGCAAACCGGGAAGACTGCCGTCGCAATCGATACCATTATCAACCAGAAGCCGATCAACGAGGGGAAAGACGAAAGCAAGAAACTCTACTGTGTTTACGTGGCCGTGGGGCAAAAACGTTCAACCGTGGCACAAATCGTCAAGACCCTGGCTGAAAACGACGCCCTGAAATATACCATCGTGGTCGCGGCGACGGCTTCGGACCCGGCGCCGTTGCAGTTCCTCGCTCCGTACGCCGGCTGCGCCATGGGTGAGTATTTCCGCGATAATGGCATGCATGCCCTGATCATTTACGACGATCTTTCCAAACACGCCGTATCCTATAGGCAGATGTCTCTGCTGCTGCGCCGGCCACCCGGCCGCGAGGCGTATCCCGGCGATGTGTTTTACCTGCACTCGCGGCTTTTGGAACGGGCGGCCAAACTGAACAAAGACAACAAGTCCGGATCGCTAACCGCCCTGCCGGTGATCGAAACCCAAGCCGGCGACGTGTCAGCCTACATTCCAACCAACGTTATTTCCATCACTGACGGTCAAATCTTTCTTGAAACCGAGTTGTTTTATCAAGGCATCCGGCCGGCCATCAACGTCGGTCTCTCGGTGAGCCGGGTCGGCTCTGCGGCCCAGATCAAGGCGATGAAGCAGGTCGCCGGTTCGATCAAGCTGGAACTGGCGCAATACCGCGAAATGGCGGCCTTCGCCCAGTTCGGTTCCGATCTCGACGCCGCCACCCAGCGATTGCTGGCCCGCGGTGAGCGGTTGACGGAATTGTTGAAACAGGGCCAATACCAGCCATTGGCAGTGGAAGAACAGGTGGCAATCATTTTCGCTGGTGTTCGCGGATATATTGACGGCATCGATACCGGCGACGTTGTGCGTTTCGAGGCGGAAATGCTCAAGGAACTTCGCTCCAAGCAAGGAAAGTTATTGGAAGCCATTCGCAAGGATCAGGCAATTAGCGAAAAGACCGAACAAAAGCTTTCGGAGTTCATTGAGTCTTTCGTCAAGAAGTTCAAATAGCGGCACGGGACCTCCGCCATGTCCGGCCTCAAGACGCTCAGAATTCGCATCAACAGCGTCAAATCCACTCAGAAGATTACAAAAGCGATGAAGATGGTCGCCGCCTCGAAACTGCGAAAGGCGGAGGAACGAGCCGAGGCCGCGCGGCCTTATGCGGAACGCATGGACGCCATGTTGAAGGAGGTCGCTAATTCCATGGCTGGGCGCGGCGAAGGTCCGAAGACATTGGTTGGCACTGGAAGCGACAAGACCCATCTTCTGGTCGTCACCACTTCCGATCGCGGCCTTTGCGGTGCTTTCAACGCCGGTATCGTGCGCGCGACCAAGGGCCGCATCGGAGCCCTTCAGGAAGACGGAAAAACCGTCAAACTATTTTGTCTTGGACGCAAGAGTCTCGACGCACTTCGACGCGACCACGAGGACCTAATAATCGACAGGGAAACCGAACTCGACAAAGGCGGCTTTGGGTTTCCCAAGGCGTTGGATATCGCCCAGCGCATCACCAACTTTTTCGAAGAGGGCGCCTTCGATGTTTGTTCGATCCTCTATAATCATTTCAAGTCGGTGATCAGTCAGGAGGTTCGGGTCCATCAGTTGGTGCCCTTCGCCGCGCCATCCGAACCTGAGACAGATGGATCCAAGCCCGCGGCGGAGGCGATCTATGAATTCGAACCCGACGAAGCGGAAATACTTGACGAGTTAGTGCCGCGGAATCTCGCCGTGCAAATATACCATAGCCTTCTCGAGAGCCTCGCCAGCGAACAGGCGGCACGCATGACGGCAATGGACAATGCCACCCGAAATGCCGGCGAAATGATTGATGACCTGACCCTGTTATATAACCGTACCCGCCAGGCCGCGATCACCAAGGAATTGATCGAAATCGTGTCGGGCGCCGAGGCCCTTTGACACTGTTACCTTACACCAATTCTGCACCCCATCACGCCCATCACGGAGCGCCCCGATGAACAAGAAAAAAGCCTTAGGAAGAATCAGCCAGGTTATCGGCGCCGTTGTCGACGTAAAATTCAGCAGCGATCTGCCCCCAATACTGAACGCTTTGCACTGTGACAACAATGGTAAGCGGTTGGTGCTCGAGGTTGCCCAGCATTTGGGTGAAAACACCGTGCGTACCATCGCCATGGATTCGACCGATGGGCTGGTGCGCGGACAGGATGTGGAGGACACCAAAGGGCCAATCAAAGTTCCAGTCGGTCCGGCGACGTTGGGCCGCATCATCAATGTCGTGGGCGAGCCGATCGACGAACGCGGACCAGTCAAGACCAAGCATTATGCGCCGATTCACGCGCCGGCGCCGGATTTTGACGAACAGTCAACCGAATCGGAGATTCTGGTTACCGGCATCAAGGTGGTCGACCTCCTCGCTCCTTACGCCAAGGGCGGCAAGATCGGCCTGTTCGGCGGCGCAGGCGTCGGCAAGACCGTCATTATCATGGAGTTGATCAACAATATCGCCAAGGCACACGGGGGATACTCGGTGTTCGCTGGAGTCGGCGAACGCACCCGTGAAGGCAACGACCTTTATCACGAAATGATCGAATCCGAGGTTATCAAACTAGGCAAAGGCGGGGGCTCCAAGGCGGCGCTGGTTTACGGACAAATGAACGAGCCGCCGGGCGCGCGCGCACGAGTCGCTCTCACCGGCCTAACCCTCGCCGAATATTTCCGTGACGAGGAAGGCCAAGACGTGCTTCTGTTCGTCGACAACATTTTCCGATTTACGCAAGCCGGATCGGAAGTTTCTGTGTTGTTGGGACGCATTCCCTCAGCCGTGGGCTATCAGCCCACCTTGTCCACCGATATGGGCAATCTTCAGGAACGCATTACCAGCACGAAGAAGGGGTCGATTACTTCGGTTCAGGCGATCTATGTGCCAGCAGACGACCTAACCGACCCGGCACCGGCGACGTCATTCTCGCACCTCGACGCCACGACCGTGTTAAGCCGCCAAATTGCCGAACTCGGCATTTATCCGGCTGTCGATCCCTTGGATTCCACATCCCGGATGCTCGATGCGCGCATTATCGGTGAAGAGCATTACACCGTCGCGCGTGAAGTCCAGCGGGTGCTACAAACCTATAAATCTCTTCAAGACATCATCGCCATCCTCGGTATGGACGAGCTATCGGAAGAAGACAAACTGACGGTGGCCCGGGCCCGTAAGATTCAGCGATTTTTGTCGCAGCCCTTCCATGTCGCTGAGGTATTTACCGGCACGCCAGGAAAGTTTGTCGCTCTTTCGGACACCATTCCGAGTTTTAAAGCCATCGTTAACGGCGAATACGACCATCTTCCGGAGGCCGCGTTTTACATGGTTGGCACGATCGAGGAAGCCGTCGAAAAGGCTAAGAAGATGGCTGCCGAGGCCGCTTAATGACCGACGCTGCAACCAAGGTCACTTTCGAGTTGGCCACGCCCGACCGGTTGTGGTTGTCGGTGGAGGCCGATATGGTCGTGGTGCCCGGGCGGGAGGGCGATTTTGGTGTATTGCCCGGCCATGCGCCACTCATTTCAAGCATCCGCCCCGGTGTTATCGACGTGCATCAAGGGGACCAAATCAGCGATCGAATTTTCGTCGCCGACGGTTTTGCCGACGTCGTCAATTCCCGTTGCACGGTGCTCACCGGCGAGGCTATGCACTTGTCCGACGTCGATCGTTCGGCAGCGGAGAAACGACTCAAGGACGCGGAACAAGCTCTTGCCCAAGCCGCGGACGACGCAAAGGCGCATGCGGAATCGGCCGTCGCCGTGGCTGAGGCATTGGTGGCGGCGCTACGCTAAAAGCTCGCCCATAGACCCATTCTTAATCGGCCTTGATCAATTGGTCCTGGGTTCCACGAAAAGGATGTGAGCGTGGGGGAGGCGGATCGCTGAATTGTCGCGTGAGCTCCAAAAACGTAAGCGTTGTCCCCACCCCACCTTGCAGTCGATTATGTGAGGGCGTTGGATGATCCTCTTACTTTGGAGGACCGTTCGATGCAGGATGTTGAACGAAGTATCGGCGATGAGCTGACTGTGGTGGACACGGTCGGGGAGGATTTGGGCGCGGGTGCGAAGCGACGATCACCACGCCGTTGGACGGAGGAAGAGAAAGCGCGGATCGTGCGCGAGAGTTTACGGCCCGGGAAGCAAGTGGGCGAAGTTGCCCGGCGCTACGGGGTAAATCCGAGACGATTGTCGGAATGGCGCGGTCTTGCGCGGCAGGGCAAGCTCGCCGTGCCGTCCTCGCCGGCGTCCGGGCCGGTTTCTGCCGAGCCCGAGGCGGCCCCGGCCTTTGCCGCGCTTGAGGTGGAGGACGTGCCGGAGAGTGCTTACACCCCATCGGCTTCCACCGGGCCGGTTGTGATCGAGGCCGGCGGGGTGACGGTGCGTATTGACGGAGACAGCGGCGTGGCCCGGATCGCGGAGATCGCTGCGGCGTTGCGGAAGCTTCGGTGATCGTCCCGGGTTCCGCGCTGAGGATCGTGGTGGCGACGCGGCCGGTTGACTTCCGCAAGGGCCATGACGGTTTGGCGGCGGTTGCCGCGAACGAGCTCGGCCTCGATCCCCATTCCGGGGTGATCGTGGTTTTCCGCCCGAAACGCTGCGACAGAATCAAGATACTGCTGTGGGACGGGACTGGGTTGGTGATGGCGTACAAGCGTCTTGAGCAGGGGCGTTTTGCCTGGCCGTCGGTGCGCGACGGGGTGATGCGTCTGTCGCGGGCGCAGTTCGAGGCTCTGTTCGAGGGCCTTGATTGGCGCCGGGTTTGGGGTCCTCGGGTGCGCAAACCGGCGGCGGCGGGGTGATGTGCGGCGCGTTTGGGATGTTGGTTTCCTATTGAGTGCCGGGACGGCCTTCAACCCGCCGGATCAGGCTCGATATTCCACGCCGGATGACAGTTTATGGTGTATTAACCCACTGATTCCATGATATTATTCTTGCATGGAAATCGGCACTGACAAGATCGACATCGGGTCGCTTGCGCCCCCTTACCGGGCGCTCTTCGAGGAGCAGCAGACCGCTCTGGAGAAGCTTCGCTCCGAGAATGCGTCTCTGACCGATCGCAACCGCCGTTTCGAAGATCAAGGCCCCGGAGCGGTTGTCGAGAACCTGCGCGCCGAGGTCGTCTCACTGACCGACCGCAATAGCAACCTCAAAGATCGCAACCTTAACCTCGAAGACCGCATCCGCCGTCTTGAACACCTGATTCGTGAACTCCGGCGCGCGCGGTACGGGAAGAAATCTGAGAAGCCCCATCCCGGCCAGCTTCAGCTGGCCTTCGAGGATCTCGAGGGCGCGGTGGTGGAAGCCGAGGAAGAGGGGGCGGCGTCCGGTGTGGCGGCTC
>JAAXGF010000054.1:0-31044 GCA_012267605.1 Alphaproteobacteria bacterium
GTGACCTTGGGCACCGTCGCCTCGGCGAAGGCAAAAAGCAATTTCGCTCCGTGGGTGATGATCGCGCCGTGTTCTTGGGCGACGCCCGGCAGGAACCCAGGCACGTCGACGAAAGTCAGCAACGGAATGTTGAAACAGTCGCAGAAGCGGACAAACCGCGCAGCCTTGCGTGACGCGTCGATGTCTAGGCAGCCCGCCAACACGGTGGGTTGATTGGCGATCACGCCGACGGTCGACCCCGCGATGCGGGCGAGGCCAGTGAGGATATTGCGAGCAAATCCCGGCTTGACCTCGAAAAAATCACCCTCATCCACGACCTTCTCGATCAACTCCACCATGTCGTATGGCTTTTGCGGATCGTTTGGTACCAAGGAATCGAGCGAGGGCTCACATCTGTCCAGCGTATCGTCGGTCGGACGGGTGGGCGGAGGTTCACGGTTCGAAGCCGGAAGGAAATCGAAAAACCGCCGTGCCTCAGCGAGCAAGGTGACATCATTTTCGCAGCCCAAATCCGCGACCCCTGACTTTGTTGTATGGATCGTGGCGCCGCCAAGTTCCTCGTGGGTCACCGTCTCGTGGGTCACGGTTTTGACCACATCGGGTCCGGTGACAAACATGTACGAAGTTCCCTGGGACATGAACACAAAATCGGTAATGGCCGGTGAATATACGGCGCCTCCGGCGCAGGGACCGGTGATCAAGGAAATTTGCGGTACAACCCCCGAAGCCAACACGTTGCGTTGAAACACCTCGGCATACCCAGCGAGCGCCGCGACACCTTCTTGTATCCGCGCGCCACCGGAATCGTTTAAACCGATAACCGGTGCGCCAACCTTCATTGCCCGATCCATTATGTTGCAAATCTTGGCCGCATGGGCTTCGCCGAGACTCCCGCCGATGACGGTAAAATCTTGGCTGAATACGAACACCAGACGGCCATTGATCGTGCCGTGGCCAGTAACGACGCCGTCCCCCGGGACAATCTGCTCGGCCATGCCGAAGTCTCGGCAGCGGTGAGTAACGAACATGCCCACCTCTTCGAAGGAATCCGGATCGAGAAGAAGTTCGAGGCGTTCGCGCGCGGTAAGCTTTCCCTTCGCGTGTTGGGCGTTTATGCGGCGTTCGCCACCGCCAAGTCGGGCTGCCTGGCGCTTTTCCTCCAGTTCCCTAATGACTTCGCGAGTCATGGCCGGTTCCGCCCCTCTTTGCTCCCCCTTGAGCAGATACCACCGCTGGCGGGTCCATGCCAGCGAGAATCGTTACTCATTCAATTTGTCATTTGAGTTCGTGCTTCGGCACAACGTTAGGACCCGGGAGGCCGCCAGAACACACTGCCTCGAATCACGACGGCGCGCCTCTGCCTCCGAATCCCGACCCCAGTTCTCCGCCTGAAAGTCCTCGTCAAGTTGACACAGGGACCACAATGTATCGGCATCAATTCGCTTCTCCGCTAGAGCTAACGCGAGCACCAGGGAACCGCTTTCCGACGTCAAACGATGCAGCGCAGCAAGAGGAAAATCCTCGAATGTTGACACCACCTGGTGGAGGCGCGCAAGTGACGCGGCGGGTTGAGAGATCGGGAGAATTTGGGAGCGGGCGTGTAGCGACACGCCGTAGCGTTCCGACAGCCACAACAGAAGCGGTGACCACTGGGTTTCCTGTCGAGCCTTTAGTTTGGCTGGATGAGCGGCACGATGGCACAATAGGTCTGACGCGGCGTAATCGGCCACCAATTTCACAACGTGAGCCCGTTCAACGGCGACTAGATCGATGGCCGAATTGGCGATTCTAGTCAGGGGCATCGATGGGAAGGATATCGTCTTATCTTGGGCTTGCCACTCATCGGCGACCTCTTCGGCCAACGTCTTGATCGGCATAACGGCAGGGCGTTTGCCTGGCGTTTTTGCTGGAGTCCCATCGAGGGTCAGGGCATACCCACACATTGCCTTCGCAACCCCCGCCTGGCGGTAAAATCGCTTAATGGTCGTCATTCCCAGAAGGGGGGACCAACGCGCGTACCGCTGGAGGAAGATCGGCGGCGGACTCGGCAAGGGCATGGGCGCCGGCCCGGCGCAAGGCGTCCAGGCGATGGTAACCCCAGGTGACGCCGATCGCCGATGTACCTGCATTGCGCGCCATATTCATGTCGAAAGTGGTATCGCCAATCAATGCGGTCGTCTCTGGCGTCGCGCAGGTTTCTGCCATGGCCTGCCGCAACATCGTGGGATGTGGCTTGCTAGGGGCCGTATCGGTGGTCTGTAGCGTCGCGAAACGGTCCAATAGGTGCAAGCGCGTCAGCGTGGCCCGCAATCCATTGGTGCTTTTCCCGGTAGCGATACCAAGCGTGTATTCCTCGGCTGACAGGGTGTCGAGTACTTCGACCACGCCGGGATAAGTTACCTCCTCGTGGTCACCGCGTGAACGAAGCTCGGCGAACGCCGATTTATACGCCGCGCGAATGGCCACCCGTCGCTCCGTTGGGCATTGGGGTGCGAGGATGGCGATAGCCTCGTCCAAAGACAAGCCGACTACGCCGCGCACTCGCGCCGCGTCTGGAGCCGGCCAATCATTCGCGTGAAATGCCGCCACCATTGACTCGACGATGGTGTGTTGGCTGTCCACCAACGTGCCATCGCAATCGAACACGATTAGCCCGCGCATGCCATCACCACGCAAGTACCGTCACTGAAAACTGACATCGCCCGATTCGGCCGTTCCCGGATCGAATCCGAAATGATGCCATGAAACACGCAACTCGTCAGGTAGGGGGGCACGCAAGACTAAATCTTTTCCGCTCGCCAGTCCCGTCATGGCGATTTCGCGGGCATGAAGGTGGAGACGGTGGGCGACGCCAGGAAGAAACGCGGCGGCGCGTCCATATTTACCGTCACCGAGGATGGGCGTACCCAATGCAGCGCAGTGAACACGTAGTTGGTGGGTACGACCAGTCGACGGCATGAGCGCGAGCCACGCAGACGTGTGGCCGGCGCTGTCCACCACGGAGTATTCTGTCAACGCGTTCTTACCTGCATGGGTTGCAGGGACCATGCGCTCACTACCCGCACTCCCCCGTTTCGCAAGGGGAATGCTAATACGTCCTTGGTTACCTGACGGTCGACCAACAACCAGTGCCCAGTAAATTTTGCGCACCTTGCGAGTTCGAAATGCCTGGCCCAATACACGCGCCACGGCTGCCGTGCGCGCCAACACAAGAACCCCGCTGGTGTCCCGATCCAGTCTGTGAACCAAACGTGGACGCTCCACCGCGTCAAATCGCAATGCGTCGAGCATAGCGTCGATATGCCGGTGTGTCTTGCTGCCGCCCTGAACCGCTAAGCCCGCGGGCTTGTCGATAACGATAATGTCCTGATCTTGGTGGAGAATGCGAGATCGAATGAACGCACGGTCACTGGGCGTGACGGATGGTGCCGGGGGTGTGGTGACGTCCAGGTCGATCGGGGGAACGCGAACGCGCTGGCCTGCGGAGAGTCGTTGTCCTGCCTTCGCGCGGTCGCCGTCAACTCGTATTTTCCCGGTCCGCAAGAGCTTTTCCAAATGTCCGTGGCCGACGCCTGGAAAATTTCGGCGAAACCAACGATCCAGGCGCACACCAGTATCGTTGTCCTTGACCTCGCGCAACTCAACGCGCCCCATCGGCAGGTTATCGCTCGCTGTCGTTCGATCGGCTGCGCAAGCGCTGCCAGTAGGACAAGCGCTTGGCGACCTCGCGCTCGAAGCCGCGTTCCGCCGGTGTGTAGTAACTCTTACGGGCGATGCGGTCGGGAAAGTAGTTCTGACCAGAGAAACCCTCGGATGTGTCGTGGTCATATTGGTAGTCGGCTCCGTATCCTAACTCTTTCATTAGGCCAGTCGGCGCATTCAATATGTGTTTGGGTGGCATCAGTGAACCCATGGTGCGGGCGTCGCGTTGGGCCGCGCCATATGCTCGGTAAACCGCGTTGGACTTGGGCGCAACCGCTAGGTAGACGACGCATTGTGCCAAGGCCAATTCGCCTTCGGGAGAGCCGAGAAAATGGTAAGCATCGCGGCTGGCGATCGCGTGCACGAGTGCTTGTGGATCAGCCAGTCCGATATCCTCGGTCGCGAAACGCACTAGCCTGCGGGCCACATAGAGAGGGTCTTCGCCAGCCGCCAGCATGCGTGCCAGCCAATAGAGAGCGGCATCCGGGTCGGATCCGCGCAACGACTTATGCAAGGCACTAATGAGATTGAAATGACTCTCTTGAGCTTTGTCGTATAAGGGTACGCGTCGTTGCAAACGTTCGGCGAGAGCGGCGGCATCGAGCTTCACGTCTGGTGGTTGGAGAAATAGATCCTCGGCAAGGTTTAGCACGTAACGCCCGTCGCCATCAGCCATCTCACGCAAAGCGCGTCGACCATCCTGGGTCAACGGTAGGGCTTCGTTCAATGTTGATTCAGCGCGGGTGAGGAGTTGCTCGAGCGCTTGGTCGTCCAAGCGCCGCAGTACGAAAACTTGGCAGCGGGACAAAAGCGCGCCGTTTAGCTCGAACGACGGGTTTTCAGTGGTCGCGCCAACGAGAATGACCGTGCCGTCCTCAACAAACGGAAGAAATCCGTCTTGCTGGGCCCGGTTGAAGCGGTGAATCTCATCGACGAACAACAGCGTGCCTTGCCCCAATTCGCGCCGTTCGCGGGCTCGGTCGAATACCTTGCGCAAATCAGCGACACCCGAAAAAACCGCTGACAGCGGCTCGAAGATCAACGCCGATTCGGTCGCAAGAAGCCGGGCAATCGTGGTTTTGCCGCATCCCGGTGGACCCCACAGTACCATGGAAGCGAGGCGACCGCCGTCGCGCTCAGGGCTAAGCGGTCCGTCGTCGCGCAACAGATGATCCTGTCCGACTACGGCGTCGAGATTGTCAGGTCGCAGTCGATCCGCAAGTGGGCGTGGTGCTTGGTCTTCGAAGAGTGTGGCCATGGCGGTCGCGCCCGGCGCGCCTATTCCTCGGTTTCGTCTTCCTTAGTCTGGATCGGGCCGGAGTCTATCCCCTTGGCGTCTATATCCCGGTCGACGAATTCGATAACCGCGATTGGCGCCGAATCACCGTAGCGATATCCGTTGCGGAGCACCCGGGTATAGCCACCCTTTCGTTCCGCGTAGCGTGGCCCCAAAGTGACGAAGAGTTTGTCGGCCATTTTTCCATCGCGAAGAATGGATATGGCGCGACGTCGGGCATGTAGACTCCCGCGTTTTCCTAAGGTCACCAGCTTTTCAACGACTGGGCGCAGCGCCTTCGCCTTCGGCAATGTGGTGGTTATTTGTTCGTGCTTGATGAGCGCGCATGCCATGTTCGCGAACAAGGCCTTGCGGTGCGCCGATGTTCGGTTGAGTTTCTTTCCGGCAAGCCCGTGGCGCATAATTTATTCTCCCGATTCCGCCGGTTTCCTTAGTGCCGTATGGCTTAATACGGTTCTTCGAGGCGCTTGGCTAGTTCCTCAACATTTTCGGGCGGCCAACTGGTGATTTCCATGCCCAAATGCAAGCCCATTTGGGACAAGACCTCCTTGATTTCGTTGAGCGACTTGCGGCCAAAATTGGGTGTTCGCAACATCTCGGCTTCGCTCTTCTGCACCAAATCGCCGATATAGACGATGTTGTCGTTTTTGAGGCAATTTGCCGAGCGCACGGAAAGTTCCAACTCGTCGACCTTGCGTAACAAATTCGGATTGAACGCAGGCTCCGGACCACCTTCGTCGCGCTGGACTGCCTGTGGTTCTTCGAAATTTATGAACAGCTGGAGTTGATCTTGCAGAATACGCGCCGCCAATCCGACCGCGTCCTCTGGACGAACCACTCCGTTCGTTTCGACTTGCATGGACAGCTTGTCATAGTCGGTCACCTGACCGACACGGGTATTTTCCACCTTGTAAGCTACTTTTCGTACGGGACTGTATATAGCGTCCACTGGTATGAGCCCAATGGGCGAGTCCTCTGGTCGGTTCTGTGTCGCAGGAACATAACCCTTCCCTGTTTCGACAGTGAATTCCATGTTCAACTTCGTCCCCGAATCAAGCGTACATAGCATGTGATCGGAATCCATGATTTCGATATCATGGCCCGTCTCGATCATGCCGGCCGTGACCTCGCCTGGTCCAACGGATTTTAAGGACATCTTTTTGGGACCTTCGCCGTGCATACGCAAAGCCATCGACTTGATGTTGAGAACAATGTCCGTCACATCCTCGCGAACACCGGGAATCGACGAAAACTCGTGCAATACACCGTCGATATGTACCGACGTTACGGCCGCACCCTGTAGAGATGACAGCAGGATGCGGCGCAGCGCATTGCCCAGAGTGATGCCGAACCCACGTTCGAGAGGTTCAGCCACGACGACGGCCTGGCGCGCGGGATTGATTCCGGGCGCAATCTCCAGGCGCGACGGTTTGATCAGTTCCTTCCAGTTTTTTTGGAGCACGGATGCGACCCCTTAATCATTAATCGTGACGCGGACGTATTTCCGCAGCGAAATTCGGTGGCGATACCCGGGATGCCTCCCAGGTGATGTACGCCCTATACCCGGCGCCGTTTCGGCGACCGGCAACCATTGTGAGGAATGGGCGTGACGTCGCGGATGGCGGTAATGGTAAAACCTACGGCCTGGAGCGCCCGCAACGCGGATTCTCGCCCCGATCCGGGTCCCTTAACCTCGATCTCCAACGTCCGCATACCATGCTCTTGGGCCTTGCGGCCCGCATCCTCGGCCGCCATTTGGGCGGCGTATGGGGTTGATTTTCGTGACCCCTTGAATCCTTGCCCGCCCGCTGACGACCAGGCGATTGTATTTCCTTGAGCGTCGGTAATAGTAATGATGGTGTTGTTGAAGGTAGCGTTCACATGGGCGACTCCGGAGGTAATATTTTTTCTCTCGCGCCGCTTAACCCGGACTGTCGCTTCTCTAGCCATATTTTCCCCCTACTTTTTCTTACCGGCAATCGGTCGTGCGGGACCCTTGCGAGTGCGCGCATTGGTGTGCGTGCGTTGCCCTCTGACCGGAAGGCCGCGGCGATGGCGCAATCCACGATAGCAGCCAAGATCCATTAACCGCTTGATGTTCATAGCGATTTCGCGACGCAGATCACCTTCGACCGAATAATCTTGGTCAATGATTTCGCGTATTCGAATTACCTCCGAATCTGTCAGTTCGTTTACGCGCCGCTCGGTCGGAATACCCACGCTTTGGCATATTTGACGCGACTTGCTGCGCCCAATACCAAATATGTACGTCAAAGCGATCTCAACCCGTTTGCTGGTGGGTATGTTGACACCGGCGATGCGCGCCACGGGCAGATCCCCTCAAATTTCAAAAAATTGAAACTCGTGATCCGGGAGGACGATTCGAGACAACATAAAACGACGGCCCCTGAAACAGTGGCCGCACAGACCGAATGCCGACGGATTATAGAAATCGCCTATAGTCTGTCAATGCTCTCGATGGCCTCTTGATTGGGATTTTTCGGTTCCGGCACTGCGGATGGCTGCAATTTCCAAATTTGCCACAGGTGTACTCGCTTGACAGCGGGCGCTTTCGGAATCTACCATGCGCTTAAGTTCACGATATGAACATGTTCGGAATTTGAACAAGTTCAATATGTGAACGATTTTCGTATCATCGTGTTGAATAGGCGGATGGGCAATACACAGTATTTTTTCCTCTCAACCGGACGTTCACTACAACTTCTATCGGCGAATGATCGGAGTCATCGATGTCAGTGAGTAAGGCGGACGATGCCGCCGCCCAAATTACCTTGAATGTGCTCACTGCAGTTGAGGGCAACAGCCGGGTTTCGCAACGGGCGCTTGCTCGCCGGTTGGGTATCGCTCTCGGGCTGGTCAACGCCTATCTGAAGCGTTGCGTGAAGAAAGGCTACATCAAGGTTAAGCAAATCCCGCCCAATCGGTACGGTTATTATTTGACGCCAAAGGGATTCTCGGAAAAAAGCAGGCTTACCGTAAAATACTTGTCGGTCTCGTTTGGATTCTTTCGTCAGGCGCGTCAGCAATGTCACGAGCAGCTTCACCATGCTTGGGCAAACGGTTGGCGACGCGTGTGCTTGGTCGGTGCGGGGGACTTGGCGGACATCGCCGCTTTGTGTGCCCGCGACGCGGCGCCGGATTTGACTATTGTACATTGCCCAGAACCGGATTCTGCGCCCGTATGTCCAGGTTCCGTCGACGCTGTCATGATCGTCGACGTGGTTGCGCCACAAGCGGCCTATGATGCCATCGCCGTATCGTATCCAAGTGAGCAAATTCTGGCGCCAGCAATGCTCAACATTTCCCGCGCAGCGCCCGTGGCCAAGAAGAGGGGCACATGAGGCGCTGGTACGTGGTGCACACCCACGCTGGGGCGGAGCGTAAGGCATTAAGCCACCTTCGAAGGCAACAATTTACTGCCTATCTTCCCCAGTATTTGAAACAGCGGCGCCACGCGCGCCGCGTCGAGCGGGTAGCTGCGCCGTTGTTCCCGAGGTATTTATTTGTTGCAATGGATTTGGAACGAAGCCGTTGGCGCGCTGTCCAGTCGACCCGCGGCGTGAAAAACGTGGTTTGCGGTGGCGAGCGCCCAGTCGCTCTTCCATCCGGATTCGTCGAACACATTCGTAATTGCGAGGATCCTGGTGGATTCGTTCTGCTCAGCGCGGTGACTCCCTTGCACGAGGGTCAACCGGTGCGCATCATGCATGGTGCGTTCGCCGACCTCGTGGGCTTGTTGGAAAGTTCGCGTGACGACGAAAGGGTTGTCGTACTGCTCGAACTACTCGGCAGGGAAGTACGCTTGCGCCTTCCGAGAGCGGCAATATCCGTCGCCGCGTAGGCAAGGTCGGGGCCGTGGAATAGGTTTCGGACCGATGGCACCCGGACTGCGGTAGCCTGCGCAAAACGGGATAGAACAAAATGAAAATCGTCTTTCTCGCTCGTTCTCTCGGCCTGGGAGGCGCCGAAAGTCAGCTGGTGACGTTGGCTGCCGGACTGAAACGGCGCGGGCACAAGGTTTCGGTGTTCATTTTCTATAACGAAAACGCATTTGCGGCAGAGCTTGCGCAAGTGGGCGTATCGGTTCGTTCACTGGCCAAAAAGGGTCGTTGGGACGTGTTCCCCTTCTTGCGGCGGCTCTTGCGCGGGTTGCGCCGTGAACGACCGGATATTATTCACGGCTATCTTCCTGTGCCCAACATTTTGATCGGTATGATGAAGCCGTTCCTGAAGGGTGTGAAGTCAGTATTCGGTGTCCGCGCGTCCAATCTTGAGCTCAAGAAGTACGATTGGTTGACCCGCCTTTCCTACCGTTTTGAGGCCGATTTCGCGCAGTGGTGTGATTCGATCGTGGCTAATTCGGAAACCGGCCGCGCACGTGCGGAAAAACTCGGTTTTCCGGTGGAGCGAATGGTCGTCATACCCAATGGCATCGATACGGACAGATTCCGTCCTGATTCGGATGCGCGAGCGCGGATTCGCGCCGAAATTGGGGTGGGAGATGGCACACCAGTTGTGGGACTCGTCGCCCGTCTCGATCCGATGAAGGACCATCCAAATTTTCTGCATGCGGCGGCGGAATTTTGTAAACGCGTTCCAAACGTAAAATTTGTTTGTGTTGGCGATGGTTTCCCCGCCTATCGGGAATATTTAGAAAAACTTTCTATTCGGCTTGGTTTGGTAAAACCAATTGTGTGGATGGGAAGGCGCGAAGACGTCGCCGCTATCTTCAACGGATTTGATGTCGCAACTCTGTCGTCGTTGAGCGAGGGATTTCCTAATTGCTTAGCTGAAGCTATGGCCTGCGGCGTGCCCTGCGTCACCACAGATGTTGGCGACGCGGCGCGAATTGTTGGCGATACCGGGATCATTGTGCCGCCCCGGCAGTCCGTCGTGCTGGCCAAAGGCTGGTTCGATATGTTGCGCCGAATACGCGACGAAGGGTCAGGATTGCGAGAGGCTGTGCGTCGTCGCATAGTTACGGAATTTAGTCGGGGATCGCTGGTTGTTCGTACTGAACGGCATCTTCGCGAGCTAATTGCAGGTTAGATCCGTCAATGGACGTTCGGGTCAAGCGTTAAGGCCAATCATGTGTGGTATCGCCGGATTTGTCGATCGTACCGCTACGTGGAACGCGGAAGAAGGCGCCAGCCTGGCCCGAGGCATGGCGTCGACCCTGATTTCGCGCGGGCCCGACGACGACGGGGTTTGGGTCGATACGTCTTCTGGAGTCGCGTTGGGGCAGCGGCGGCTAGCGATTGTCGATCTTTCGCCGGCTGGGCATCAGCCGATGGTTTCCGGAAACGGGCGCTATGTCATCACATACAATGGTGAAGTCTATAACTTCGACCAAATTCGCGACGAACTTACCCGGTTCGGCGCAACGTTCCGTGGCCATTCCGACACTGAAGTTGTCCTTGAGGCATGTGCGGCGTGGGGCATCGCCGATGCCGTGGCTCGGCTCATCGGTATGTTCGCCTTCGCACTCTGGGACCGGCAATTACGCACCCTGACACTATGCCGTGACCGTATCGGCATCAAACCGCTTTATTGGGGATGCCTAGGTGAACTGTTTCTGTTTGGCTCGGAACTCAAATCGTTGCGTGCGCATCCTGGCTGGGTACCCGAAATTGATCGGGACGCTTTGGCAAGTTTCTTCCGATACAACTATTTACCCAGTCCCCATACGATTTACAGAGGGGTGCGAAAACTTGAGCCTGGGTGTGTTTTGATTCTGAGTGAGGGCGGCGAGCCGACCATCCGTACTTACTGGCAGCTTGAATCAACGGCCCTCGCCGCACGCCGTAAACATGCCGCCGCCGACGACCCGGTGGAGGCTCTCGACAATCTGCTCCGCGATGCGGTCAAACGTCGAATGAGGGCGGATGTACCATTGGGTGCGTTTCTGTCTGGCGGTATCGACTCGTCGACTGTCGTGGCACTCATGCAGGCACAATGCGATCGGCCGGTGCGCAGCTTTACCATAGGGTTTCAAGAGGAGGATCACGACGAGGCCGTGTATGCGAAGGCAGTGGCCAATCATTTGGGAACTGATCATACGGAACTCTACGTCGAGCCGTCCCACGCGCGCGATCTGATCCCGAGAATGGCGGATTACTACGACGAGCCATTCGCCGACGCTTCCCAACTGCCGACGATGCTTTTATGTGAACTGACCCGGCGACACGTTACCGTCGCACTGTCGGGAGACGGCGGCGACGAAGTTTTTGGCGGCTACACCCGATATTTTTGGGCTGATGGCGTTTGGCGTCATACCCGATGGTTGCCTCCGGGTTTGCGCCGCGCGCTGACCCGTATGCTGCGAATTATACCTCCCGAGGGGTGGGATCGTTTGTTCGCCCTCGCGCCAAGTTCGATCCGGCCGGTCCGTGCGGGCGCTAAAATGCAAAAACTCGCCAATCTCGTCGCGCTCGACTCGAGCAGCGGGTTCTATCGCCAACTATTGACCACATGGGAAGCCCCTGAGTCCCTGGTGCTGGGTGCCCGCGAACCACAGGGGCCTCCATGGGATGAATCGTTTGGTTGCGAGTTCGCCAATTTCACAGACCGCATGCGTATGATTGATATGTTGACTTATTTGCCAGAGAACATTTTGACAAAGGTTGACCGAGCCAGTATGGCGTTCAGCCTCGAGGCGCGGGTTCCGCTTCTCGATCACCGTGTCATCGCATTCGCTTGGGGGCTTGAGCCAAATCTGTTGTATCAGCGTCGCCGGCCGAAATGGCTGTTGCGTCAAGTATTGGACCGATACCTTCCGAGCCGACTCGTCGATCGTCCAAAAATGGGTTTCGGTGTTCCCATCGCGGCGTGGCTTCGTGGTCCATTGCGTGACTGGGCAGATGCGTTGTTGTCTGAGCGGCGGCTGGCGGAAGGTGGATTCTTGGATGCTGGTTTAGTTCGTGCTCGGTGGCGTGAACAGGTCTCGGGACGGCGCGACTGGCAATTCCAATTGTGGAGCGTACTGATGTTCGAGTCATGGCGGGACCGATGGTTTGCATCTGGCTGACCGATCGCCGTGGCGCACGCGCCGCGCCGATGTCGCCTACCGCCGCTCGGTCGATCACGTTCCGCGCGTTTCAATGAAGCTATGTTATCTTTCGAATTCGACGCTGATTTCGGACAGCGCCAACGCCGTGCACGTGATGAAGATGTGTCAGGCTTTTGCCGAAAACGGTCACGATGTTACGCTTCATGCACTTGAAGGTGAGGGCGACGTTGATGAAGTCTTCGACTACTACGGCGTGACCACAGCGTTTCCCATCCATCGCCACAATATGGGTAGCGATGGTGCGACGAATGCGCTGTGGAGAATGCGCGCATTACTACCATTTCTCCGGGTTGGCGGCTTGCCGACAGTTGTCTTTGCACGCCGACAGCTCGCACCCATAATATCCCGCACTCCCAGCGATCTGATCTACGCTCGCAGCCTCTATTGGCTGTACGGCGTTCGCGCCACAATTCCGTTTATTTATGAATCCCATCAGCCACCTCTTAACGCTCTCGACCGATATTTTGAGCGCGCGATATTCAACCGCCCAGGGTTTCGAGGTCTGACCGTCATTTCCCAGAAACTGAAGCAAATCTACGTCGCGCAGTATCCCGGGCTCGCAGATCGAATTCGTGTCGCCCACGACGCAGCCGACGATCCTGGGGATGCCCCCGACGCGGAGGGAACGATTCACTCCGACGCCGGCAAGATTCGTGTCGGCTACGTCGGCCACCTTTACAAGGGAAGGGGTATCGACCTGATGCTCCGGCTGGCCAAATCATTTCCTGCGACTGAGTTTCATTTTGTCGGCGGCCGTACAATCGATGTTGAAAGATTTCGAGCAAAAAACGTTCCGCCCAACACGGTGATTCATGGACACGTACCCCATGGTGAACTCAAGCGCCTATTTCCGCTTTTTGACGTCGTGCTTGCGCCTTATGAGAAGTCGGTGGCCGTGGCGGGCGACGCCGGCGAAACGGCAGCGTTCATGTCGCCGTTGAAAATCTTTGAATACATGTCCTGGTCCAAGGCAATTTTGTGCTCGGACTTGCCTGTGCTTCGGGAAGTACTCACCGATGACGTCAACGCGATCCTTATTCCGCCGGATAATTTTGGGGCTTGGCATGATGCGTTGGCGCACCTGATTCGCGAACCGGAAACACGGCTAGATCTGGGTCGGGCCGCGCGTCGGGATTTCGTCGCGCAACATACCTGGCGGCGGCGAGCGCAGTTCGTTCTCGAGCTCTGACAAATGTATCCACACCCTCCAAGTTACGCCAATGGCGAGCGGGTGTCCGAAGTAGGTCTGGTTTTGGTTTACCATGGGGTGTTTCGAGATGTGCCGGCTGAGCTCGCCGGTGCAGTACACAATGTTACACCGCGGAGTTTGGGGCGTCAGCTTGACTGGCTGAACAGCCATTTCAAAATAGTACCGCTCGACGCGATGTTCGACGGTTGCTCTCCACGCGGTAAGGTGGCGATTACGTTCGACGATGGCTACAAGTCGGTATTCACCGAAGCCGCGCCGCTGCTCTTTCGACGAGGAATTCCGTTTACCGTCTTCATTAATGGGGGAATCCTCAAGAAGGGAATTTTTTGGCGCGACAAGATACGCTGGTTGATTAACAGCCAACGTGTCGAATCGTTTCTTAGCTTTCGTGCGCAGCTGTGGCCCGGCGAGCCTGAAATTTCGGGGGCAAATTTTTATCGTGGATCCAAGACTCCAGAAGTCAATTCGCGGATCCTGGACGGACAAATCGATGATTACATTGGTGCCCAAGGTCTTGGCGCCGAGGTCAAGAAGTTGTCGCGCTTTGTCGCAGGTGAAGAGGACCTTATTGATCATCCTCTCGTTACGTACGGTAACCACACGCTCAATCACTATGTGCTTTCCTCGTTGCCTGTGGTGGAACAGGCGACCGAAATTGCTGGGAACGACGACGTCTTGCAACATCTCGGTTTGCCATGCTCGGCGATCTTTGCGATCCCTTTCGGCGATGCCAGGGATACGCCTCGCGGCTTGGCAACATACCTCAGGTCTCAGGGCTACAACGGCATGCTGTTCAGCCGCAATCGCTTCAATGTCGGCGATCAACTGCCGTTTGCCTGTGAGCGTTTCATGCCCTCCGACGGTTGGACGGACTTTCACCGAAACATGCTGCGTATCCACTGGAAATGCCGGCGCTCGCCGACGTCGGACTAGAAATTCTGGCGGATTGGTAAACCAGGAATTCCCGCATCCAGAGAAGGGTAACTGATTGTTTCGTTTAGTACCCGGTGATAAATTTACACCTCCTTCGGTACCCAGGTTCTCGTATGATTAAATTGTCTCGTCCCCTCAAGCTGCTTGTTTTTTTGTTCATGCTGATCGGTGGTCTATTGGACGCGGTCGGATTTGCTCAGGCGCAATCGCCGGAATGTGTGGTACGCGAGGGCGACGGTAGTGTCGTTGTGCTGGTTTGCCCGCCGAGCCTCGATGCTGAGGCATGGCAAGTTGCCGGTCAACGGGCGTGCGATGGTAAAACGCTTTGCAATGCATGGGTTTGGGTAGATCCCGTCAAGGCCCCCGAAAAGGCGCCGAAGCGAAATGAGGATCTGACCCACGTTCAGGTCGCTGACGCGGTCGCGGTGTGGATCAACGATTCGCAATACCTGATGCTTATGCGGGCGGTAAAAAAATAGCGTGTCTCCCCGGTCGGTCTACCGCCACGGCAAATTTCGATAACTATTTCGCTTTCCACTCGCCAGCCATCCGACCAGCCTCGGTAAGCTGCTCAGGGGTCATGCTTGCGGCCAACAGGTCGCGTTGAATGCCGGCGAATGCTGAGCCTTGTCCAGCGGCCAAGCTGTACCACATGTGGGCTCTGATATAGTCCTGGGCGGCGCCGTCGCCGTTTCGGTACAATAGCGCCAGATTTTGTTGGGCATCAGGATGGCCTTGCTCGGTCGATCGCAGGTACCACTTCGCCGCTTCCGCCGATTCCTTCGTCACCCCCTGGCCATTCTGATACATGACTCCAAGGTAGAATTGGGCCCTGGCGTCGCCTTGCTCGGCAAGCGCCCCGAACTCACGAAGGGCAGTTTCGTGGTCACGGTTACGGAAAGCTTTGTAGGCTCCCTCGAAATCGGCTCTGAGCGGTGTAGCGAAAGTGAAGATCAACATAATCACCACGATCATTCGCAGTCGTATATGCATAGCGTTTCCGATCTCGTTCAGCCAATGCCCAATCTTGCTCGTAGTTTAGTTCAGCGTTACGGATTTAACGATCGTTGTCCAATTCTAGAGCCACGTAGTGCGACAATTCTTTGACCTACCCAATCGCTTGCAAATGGTATCAGGCACGTTAGATGTACCTAACGTGGCCGCCCCTGTGGCGGCTGGAGTTCTTGTATCAGGCTGTTATCAATGCGGATCATAGACCGGTACATCATAAAATCGATCCTTGTTTATGGGTTCACCATGACATGTATCGCAGTGTTCGCGCTTCTCCTGGAACGGTTGTTGCGACTGCTCAACCTGGCTGCGAATCCCGATAAAGTAATGATTTACGTATCCCAAATGCTGGTAACCCTGATCCCACATTATTTAGCGATTGCCCTGCCTGCGGCGTTTTTTTTGGCTGTACTATTGACCTATGGCCGGCTGCAAAGGAACAACGAAATTGCCGTGCTGACCGGGTCGGGTATTGGCCTTCAACGTCTGATGGCACCAGTGGTCGTATTCGGAATCGTGCTTATGATTATCGCTGCGTATGTCGCCAGTTATTTACAGCCCCTAGGGCGCTACGCTTACCGGGCGCTCGTCCACACCGTCGAACATGCTTCGTTGAGTGCTGCACTTCGCGAAGGCACTTTTGTTCACGCTGGGGGACTAACGTTCTTCGCGGATCGCTTCGCGGTCGACAGCGGATTGTTATCGCACGTGTTCGTTCACGAAATTTCCGGCGATATCTCCTTCGCGACGACAGCGGCAAAGGGTGTTTTGTTTGGTGCCTCTGATGAATCGGGATCAACCCTTTTACTGGGCGATGGTCTGCGGGTGGGAGTGGCTGCTGACGGTGGCGTTACCGATCACGTTCAATTCACCAAATTCAGATGGTCCATCGAACCCGATGGCCAAACTACGTTTCGTTCTCGAGGCAAAGACGAACGGGAACTTACCGTACCAGAACTCTGGCACGCGATTGTCGATCCACCGGGCGTGGTTACTTCCGATCGGGTCAGAGCCGAATTTCATTCACGCCTGGCTCGATCCTTGGCGATCGTAATTTTGCCACTGCTCGCGATCCCGTTGGCAATGTACGGGGGCCGCGGCCGTCAATCTCCGGGCGTTATTAGTGGCGTGATCATTCTCGTTGTATTCGAGGAGGCATTGCGATTTGGCGAATCACTCACCGCCTTCGGTGAAGTGTCGCCATGGTTTGGCATATGGCTACCGGTCGGCGTGTTGGCGGTGCTCGGGGCCTATTTATCCTTTGAAACTGTTTTTACCGTGCGCAATCAACCGTTCGATCGCGGCTGGTGGGAATTGGGCCGATTTATTTCCGGTATCGGTAAATCTGTTAAGGCGATGCGTGGTACGTCATGATCGGCGTAATTGGTCGGTACATTACGGGACTATTCATGGCGAGGTTCTGGGGGCTTCTCTTCGGCCTTACGATATTGGTCATAATTTTGGATTTGCTTTCCCACGGCGACGAAATCCTGGCGATTAGCGACTCACTGTTTTCGGATTCCTTTCGGTACATTGGTTTGAGAACTCCAGAGATAGCGTCGCGACTCTTTCCCTTCGCTGTACTACTGGCAACATTGACGACTCTCATTGGATTGGTGCGAACCAGCGAAATGGCTGCGCTGTTGGCCGCTGGTGTATCCCAGATCCGATTGATGTCCGCCTTCGTTCCGAGTGCGCTGTTGATTGCCTTGCTGCAGCTTTGTGTCGAGGATCAGCTTCTCCCGCTGACATCAGGTGAATTGCGTGCGTGGGGCGTCGGCGACTATGGCCTTGGCACGGACCAGGACGAACAAGGACAAACGTGGTTGAGAGAGGGGAGGGACGTTGTCCGGATCGGTCTTCGCGATGATAGCGGACGGTATCAAGGTATCACCATATTTCGCCGTGACGATAAGGGAAACTTGATCGAGAGGATAGACGCCCGTTCGGCGGTGCTGTTGGGCGAGAATTGGCATCTGGAAGACATCAAATGGTGGCAGTTCGAAACGCGTGAACTGACAACTGTTGAACGCATGGAATGGCAAACTGAGCTTCGTCCGCAAACCTTGGCACTGCTCTCCACTCATCCCCGCGAATTGTCATTTCGTTCGCTTCGGCGAATGGTTGATACGTCCGGGTTCGGGAGTCGGCCACGCTATATGTATGATGTCTGGTTGCAAAAACGGATTTCGCGCCCAGCCGCTACGGTGCTCATGATTCTCATGGCGATCCCGCTCGTTCAATTTTTCCAAAATCGTATGAGCGGCGGTTGGTTGCCCGCTTCGGGGGTCGCCCTCGGATTTTTCTATTGGATTTTTGATGGCTTACTTTTGACCATCGGCGAGGCGGGGCTAATGCCCCCTCCTCTTGCTGCCTGGACCCCCATATTTGTGTTCACGGCCCTGGCCCTGTATTTATCGATACGGTGGGATGCGAGTCGCGCCACCCAGAAGAAATGAAGATCGGGCTCGTTAGCAATACTCTTAGCAAACGTAATAGGTCCGGAATTCCGCGTAGGATGAGGAAGCTCCTTTCCCACCCCCATGTCATTCACAAGCAGATTGCGGGGGTTAGTGAACTGGGAACGGCGCTCGAGGAGTTCGCTTCAGAAGCAGTGGATGTCGTTGCCATCAACGGTGGGGACGGTACGATCTCCGCGACTTTAACGACAATGTTCGAAAGTTCAATTTTTCGTCGGCCACCGGCACTCGCTGTGTTGCCTGGGGGTATGACGAATATGATTGCCGGCGATGTTGGCATCGCCCGGACGATTGGACGGGCTGCGACGCGGCTTGCCAATTTGGCTGGTGAAAACACTTGCAATATTCCATGCACGGCGCGGGCAGTGATCCGCGTCGAGAATGGTGCACCGGATAAACCAGTCTACGGTATGTTCTTCGGTACTGCCGCGATTGTCCGCGCTATCGATCTATGCCGGCGCGCATTCGAAGAAAAAGGAATGCGATCCTCACCAGCGGTGGCGCTAACGCTGGCCTATGTATTGGGGCGCCGGTTCTTTAGGGGACGCGGCGACGACGACGTATTCCATGGCGACGAGATGGAAATTCAATTTGATGGTCAGGATCGAGATGATGGTGCGCAGCTCGTCGCGCTAGTTACAACATTGGACCGATTGGTTCTTGGTTCACGACCTTTCTGGGGTCTCGAAAACGGTAGTTTGCGATTTACTCGGATAGGCTATCCGCCCCATCGACTGATCTGGTTCGCCCGCCGCGTACTTTTCGGTGGGCCCTTGCGCGATCTCCCCGAACGACACTATCGCAGTCGCAATACGGATAGTCTGACGCTGAACATGGTATGTCCTTTCACCCTTGACGGCGAAATTTTCCAGCCAGGCGAAGGGAAGCCCGTAGTCATTAGTACTGCAGGAACGGTTCGGTTCGTGAAATGACGAGCCGGGAGGGCGAATTGAGATTGGGCCAACTTGTACGCAAGGAGCTACGGCAACATGTCTCGCCCGAGGCGAGGGCGGTTTCAGCGGCGCTAAAAAGCCGTCACAATCCGCTTGGTATCTTGTTCTACGGATCGTGCTTTCGCGACGGTGGCGCCGGAGGCGTGATGGATTTTTGCGTCCTGACCGATTCCTATCGAGGTTTCTACAGTCGTTTCCTCCCGGCGCTATTCAACACACTGTTACCTCCCAATGTTTTTTACTTTGAAGTACCCTACGAAGGGGGAATAATTCGCGCGAAATACGCGGTTGTGTCGTTACACGACCTAGCACGGTTTACCTCTCCAGATTGCTTCGAGGCGTATTTTTGGGGACGCCTTTCTCAACCATGTGCGCTTGTCTATGCGCGCGACCGGAAAGTCCGGAATGCGGTGGCACAAGCTGTAGCTAGCGCCGCCCAAAAAATGGTTCGAGAATCTCTGCCGTTAATGGCTTCCCGTTTCACCGCCCGCGAATTGTGGTCGCGTGCGCTTCACGAAAGCTATCGTACGGAAATGCGCGCCGAGGCTCTCGACCGGTCTCTTGAACTCTACACCGCTGCCGCCGAACGCTATGATGACGTAGCGGAGGCAATTATTTCGGGTAGCCATCTCGGCCAACTTGTCCGACCTCGCGGCACAGCTACTTATTTTGTCCGGAATTCATCCTTGGCGCAAAGATGTGTGGCGGGGACGCGTTGGCATTTCAGGCGAATTGTTGGCAGAATTTTCCACGTACTGCGGCTCACTAAGGCGGCACATACATTCCACGGTGGACTGGAATATATTCTGTGGAAAATTGAGCGTCACACGGGCAAAAGCCTGCGTTCCAATTCATGGCAGAGACGCCACCCGATTTTAGCGGCCCCATTACTAATCTGGAAACTAAAGTATTGGAAACGAAATAGGCGCGCTTAAAGGTCTGTGTTAGACCACTGTGTGATTACGTACCGGCTGCGCCTACTTAAATTAATCGCCAACGTGACTCGCGGTCCGGGGGTTTGAGCCGCGCGCGTTGTATTCCCGGATGCTCTCGGCCACGTATTCAAAAGCACCGCATATTGTCTCGATCTGGTCCTGGCTGTGGGCAGCCGAAACACTGCAGCGTAATAACGAGGATGTATCAGGCGTGCCTGGCGGAATCGCGAGGTTCACATAAACTCCAGCATCCAAGATTCGGTTCCAAGCGAGGACCGCTTCCTCCCGCTGGGGTAGCATCACCGCAATCACAGGGCTCGGAGCGGCCGCTAAAGTCAAATCAATCGCCGCCAACCGATCGTAAAATGCGTGCACGTTTCGCCATAAGCTATCGCGTAATTCGGGCTCCCTGCGAATCCGGCGCAACGCCGTCAACACAGACGCGACAACCGATGGCGACAAAGATGCAGTAAACATGTAGGGACGGCTGGCAAGTCTCAGATAATCAAACTTGGGATGATTGGAGGCGCAAAAACCACCCATCGAACCCAGACTCTTGCTAAACGTTCCGACGATGAAATCAACGTCCGCCGATACGCCGGCTTGCTCGACAACACCTTGGCCTGACTGGCCGTAGATGCCAACCGAATGGGCTTCGTCCACATACAGATATGCGTTGTGCTTACGCTTTACCTCGGCGAATTCAGCGAGCGGAGCAATATCGCCCAACATGCTGTACAGTCCTTCGACAATAATAAGCTTGTTGGAGTCCGACCTCTTCAATCGCTGCAGCCGTTTATCAAGATCGGCTGGTGAGTTGTGCCGGAAACGAATTACCGTCGCGCCACTCATTCGGCATCCGTCATAGATGCATGCGTGGCAGTGGGCGTCCATCAGAATGTAGTCGCCAGGGCCCGCGAGCGCAGAGATCATTCCAAGATTGGCCTGGTATCCTGTCGGAAATACGAGCGTGCTCTTGCATCCGAAGAACGAAGCCAGTTCCGTTTCAAGCTCGCGGTGATTGGCGTAAGTTCCATTCGCAATTCGCGAACCCGTCGTTCCCGTGCCTTGCCGCGCCAACGCGTTCTGAGCGGCGCTGATCGACTCAGGATCAAATGTCAGTCCCAGATAATTATTGGATCCCGCGAGAATGACTTTCTTCCCGCGGATAATCGCCTCCGTCGCCGAACGAACCTCGTCCATGCACACACCAAACGGATCACGGCCCATGGCGGCGATCTGTTCATGTTGGGCGGGAAGAGGGGCGATTTTGTCAAAGAGATCCATGCTTTTACGCTCCCCGGGCTTGCTTATGAATCGTCTGGACCAAGTCCCCAATCGTGCGGATGTCGGACAACATGTTCATCGGAATGGAGATACGGTAATCGTCCTCCACTTCCATGATCAAATCAAGTACTGCCACGGAATCAATTTCCAGATCTCCGGCGATATCTGTATCCCTCGACAAAGTAACGTTCCTAACGTTAAACGGCTCAAGCAATGTGCACGTCTTGTGAAATACCAAATCGTCCTCGTCGCGCATTCTATACGGTCGTCACTCTATAGGATCGTTACATTCCTTATTACAACAATTCCGATGTCGCGGAGCTTTCACTTCCCTCTAATCCGCAACCAACCGCCGACCCTGTAAGACACTAAACGTCTTGGCCTGATATTAGCTTCAAAGCAAGTTGTTTTCTAAGTACCAGTTGATTGAGCGCTCAAAACCCCCGTAGATAGACACATTAGGACGCCAATTGGTACAACGCGTCAAGTCATTTTCGCGGCACACCCAATCTTTATAAAAAATTTCGCGAACTTTCCCCCTTGTGATCGTCGGCGTAGACCTCGTAATACCACAAATCGCTTGATTGGCAAGTGCTACCACACTCATGACGACACGGGGCACTGGTACACACGTTACATGGCGGCCAAATACACGGCCACCGGCATTTGCGATGTCCAACCAACTGTATCCGGCCTCACATTCGTCGCGAATCTCGAAGGTTTTCCCATCACTGGCCGACGACAAAATCAGGGAGATCACGGCTTCACAAAGATCCGATACAAAGATTAGCGATAAACGGTTGCCGCGCCGGCTAGGAACCGGGAGCAAGCCGCCGCGAAGCAGTTTAAACAGCTTTAATGTGGCGGTGTCACGCGGGCCGTATACGGCCGGCGGTCGGACGATCGTCCAACGCAAGTTACCGCTATGTTCCGCTAGCGCCAGCTCGGCACCGCGTTTACTTTCGGCATATGCCGAGATCTCGGGACTTCGGGCTGCCACCGATGACATTAGGATGAATCGGGGTGGCAGGGACCGGGCCACGCAAATCTGCGCCAGATGCGCAGTTCCCGCGCGATTTCCACGATCGAATTCCTTCGAAGTGGTGGCGTGAATATTGCCCGCACAGTGAACGACAGTGTCCGCACCGTCGACGAGACGGGTGAGACTAGCCCTATGTTCGAGCGAACCTATTACTACGTCGACTCCCTGGGCTATTAGATCCGCGTCGTTTCGGCGGCACAGGGCGCAAACGTCAGCACCAGCGGAAATCAAGTGTTCCACTAAGTGTCGGCCAATAAAACCCTTAGCACCGGTAACCGCGACGCGTCCACCCGCCAAATCAGATTTCATGAAGGTGGCTCTTTGGGCTTACCAAACAATTCCTTCGGTCACGAAGCCGTGCTGATTGTCCCGATTTTCGGTATGTTCAATCGCAAACCGGCCTAGGTCGCCGGCGTTGAATAGACGCCTGACAGGAATTGTGCCTTGGCCGCGGACCGGCTAATTTTTCCCGAAGAGGTCACGGGTATGCTCCGGGGCTTGGTGAGCACAACTGTGCAATCGACGCCGGCCATTTTGCGAACCACTGAACCGACGTCATCCTGTAGCTTCGCCCGAGCCTCGTCCGTACTGGCTCGGCACTGGACGATGGTCACGATTCTTTCCGCGCCATCCGCGCCGTCAACGGAAAATGCGGCCACGTCGCCGCTTCGCATACCCGGCAAGCGTTCCACCGCCCACTCGATATCTTGCGGCCAAATATTGCGGCCATTGCAGATAATGAGGTCCTTGCTGCGGCCAGTAATAACCAGTGAACCATCTATTGTGTACCCCAGGTCTCCCGTCTCCAACCACCCGTCGTCCGACAATACCCGGGAGGTGGCTTCCGAATCCTGAAAATACCCGGCCATCACGCTCGGTCCTCGCACCATGACCCTGCCGACTCGCCTGTCCGCTAGTTCGCTCCCCGTAGAGTCGACAATGCGCAATTCATGATTGGGCAGGGGCTTACCACACAATACAAATGATCTGGTATGTTCGCTGGATGCTTCAGGAGCTGCCGGTAAGGCTTTCTTGGTCCGCGCGAACTCGTTCAAGTCGACACGGTCAATCGAAATTCCCTCGTCCAACGGCGCGAAACTGACGGCAAGCGTCGACTCTGCCAATCCATAGCTCGGCAAGAACGCCGATCGGCGAAATTCCATCGCGCCGAATCTTTCGGCAAATCGATCCGCGGCGTTCGCCCGCACCATATCACCGCCAATTCCGGCGACACGCCATGACGATAGATCGAACTCCGCCGGCGCACCATTATTGACCGCGCGTCGGACGCAAAGCTCGTATCCGAAAGAAGGACTAAATGCCAAGGTGCCGCGATATTTGGAAATCATTTCGAGCCAAGCGAGCGGCCGGCGGGCAAAATCACTAGCGGTAATGTAATCGGTCGATAGTTGGGCCAAAAGGGGCGCAATACAAAACCCGACCAAGCCCATGTCATGAAACAATGGAAGCCATGACGTACAGCGATCACCCTCGGTAACCTGTAGGCCATGCGAAATGATGGCGTGAGCATTTTTTGTTACCGCCTCTTGCGACACGGCAACTCCTTTGGGCGCGCTCGTACTTCCGGAGGAGTACTGGATATAACATGAGTCGCCACGGCCAGCCGGTCGCAGATGGTCAAATTCGGGCAGGGCGTAGATTGCTGCTGGTGTTCCGGTGAATAGCGGCTCGGAACCCGACATGGCTTCAAGAAGAACCTCTTGGAGTTCTTCAGGTGCCACTGCCACCGATGGTTCCGCCGATTGAATCATCGCGCGCACATGGCGGACGTATGCCTCTCGCCCGCCCAGGTTCATCGGCAGGGGCATCGGAACGGGGATTAGGCTGGCGTACTGGCAAGCAAAAAAAAGTATGTGAAAATCGACTGACGTATCGATCAACAAAATCATGCGATCACCGCGAGGCAGGCCCAGCGACAAGAGCTTTCCAGCCACGGATATCGCCCGTTCGCGCAGTGTGGCGTACGGCAAACTCGCGAGTAGCTCGCCCCTCACAGAAAAGTAATTGAACCCGGTTTCGCCCTTCGCCGCGTACTCAAGGCCGTCGACCAATGTGTCGAACGGGCCGGGAGATAATGCCAGTGAAGCACTGATCGCAGGTGTTGGACATTGCATAGGAATTACCGCCAACCCGCGTGATGGTCTCTTACAGTTTTTGTGCCCATGCGAGCCACAACCAACGGACGACAACCCTCGTGCCAAAATTGAACCATTTCACAACACGTCACATACGGTAAATGATCCACCCATGAAACGCAAGTTCGCGGCACGACACCTTTTGATCTCCAGGCTTCCTAGATTTGCTCATGGTTAATGCCTTTGAATCGGCGTTCGAAAAGGTACACCGGAAAAATCCGAGTCGTCCAAACAACGATCAATGACAGGGCAATTCCAAACATGGCCGTAGCAAGATTCCAATCCGACAAATGGTGGATAGGACGCTACTATATCTCTCTCAACGGAAAACATCGCCGTGATTGGATATCAGAAACAAACCCATCCGATCATCGAACAGATGTGCGTGCCGCGCGGTCGGTAACCGGCCATGCATGTCCGTTGTCCAGGGCGTAGAGACGATCAGCGACACCAACCCAGGCCTTGGTATGAGTTACTGCTAAAATTGTTAGTGAGTTCGACAAAGCACGCACATTGTGCACAACGGACATCTCGGTTTCCGGGTCGAGGGCGCTCGTGACCTCATCGAGGATCAATAGACGTGGCTGATGAACCAAGGCGCGTGCCAGCGCGATACGCTGTCGCTGCCCACCCGACACTTTTAGTCCGCGTTCGCCAACCTGCCCATGGATTCCATCTTTCATGGCCTCGACAAACGGCCACGCTCCCGCCAACTCAAGCGCTCGCTTGACTTCACTGATGGCGATTGATTCATCACCGAGCCTGACGTTTGCGAGAACTGTGTCGTGAAATAGGATGACCTCCTGGGGCACGTACCCGACCATGCGGCGCCAAGCGTTCATGTCGATATGATCGAACGGGATGCCGTCGATGAGAATATGTCCGGAGTCGGGCCGATACAAACCAAGCAAAATGTCGCTTAACGTGCTCTTGCCGCCGCCCGATTCCCCGGTGATGACGGTGAGTTTTCCTGCCGGTATTTCAAGCGAAAGGTTTTCCAGTACTTTGTTCGAGCCAAACGAAAGAGCGACGTTTTCAATAACGCAGCCCTCGTTCAAAGTCGGTGTCAAACCGCTTTTGACAGGTTCCGCCTCCTGAATGGATTGCTCGATCAGCCGATGGATCGACCAATACGCACTCTCGACAATCATCGCTTTTTGATAATATTGCTGAATTTTCCCAATGGTCGAGACGGTGCTGTGCAGTAAAAGGCCCATGATGAGCAACTCGGAGATCGGCAACGCCCATTCGCTCACCGCGAGATAGAATCCTATACCGAGACACAACACCAACAGTGGCTCGCGCAGATTGCGCAAGACATGGGCGCTGATCACCTGTTTGCGAAGCGCTCGGCGAAGGGATTCGATTTTGCCGCCCATAATGGCGGCGAAATGGCCTTGTCGCGCCATCGCTTTCAACACCTTGATGCCGACTAGGGCGTCGCTCAGATCGGCGATCAGTTCACTCGTACGTTTGGTTTGGCGGCGCCCCGCTCGCTTTGCCACGTGAACTAGCCAGTTCAGTACTATGGTGATGACGCAACCGATAAGAACCGCGGCCACTGCCAGTCTCCAGGAAACCAGGAAAGCGACGATGACGTAGACGATGCACTGGATAAAGCTGGCGACAGTGAACGCAGCCAACAGGTAGGCATGTCCGGCGCGGCTGGCTTCGATACTCACGGCATTCGCGATGGTACCAACGGGCAGGCGGGTGAAGTACTCCCATTTTGCCGCGAGTAGCGTATCGATCAATCTGGAACGGAGCCTTGTGGCAACCTCGGCCACCGTGTAGCCGACGTGTTTCATCGCTAATATTAGAAGCCCGGATTTGATGAAGATGCCGGTGACCACAATCGTTACCAGGCTGCCGAGATCGGGTGTCAGTCCAAGATCGCTCAGAAAATCGAGGATGTAGCGGTTGAGCGAAGATGTATCACCCGCTGCGCTGGCATCACTCGCGCTGGCCAACTCGACCAATGGCAACAACGTGGCCAAGCCCACACCCTCGGCAAGACCGGCGATTAACAGGCAGACCAGTACAGTCCACCGACTGGTTCCCTTTGAACCGAAAAAAATGCCGAGTACGCCAAACATCTTAAGTTGCGATCACGAAGGCCACGGGCATTGGCCGTCAGGGTTCCTCATTGGGTGGCCACTTCGCGATCGGGCCACAGTTCTCGCAAATGGGAAATTAACGCTGATCTGTGCGCGTCGTCCATCTCGGTTGACGCGCCAAGCTGCGGTGTCGCCGGCCAACCGGGATCGGCAAAGGATAGGCCGCGAAACGATCGTGAATCGCTGTACCGCGGGACGACGTGAAAATGCACGTGCGGATCAACCATCATAAGCATCAAATAATTTAGTTTGTCGTATGCGAAAGCATCGGCAAGAGCTGATTCGATATGTCCGGTCACAAGGTTCAACTCGTTGAACGCTTCTTGGCCGATAGCCGAAAACTTCGTAGCTGATTTCCGGCACGCCAAAATGAGCGCACCTAGGGTGATCTGCTGTGGTCGCAATAACACTGTCCATGAAGAGTAATCGGCAATGCATGTCGCCGGGTAGCCGAATTTTCGTATCGTATCGTTAGAGGCTTCGGCGTGAGTCGTTGGTGATTTGCCCATATCAATCGCTACCTGACCATAGGAGTTGCGTACCGACCTTACTGCGATGAATGTGGCGAACTTTAGACCAATCCTACTTGTTGAGAAAACGAAATACATGAACCTCCGTCAGCGCAATGGTCCTTGCCTGTCAAGAAAGATCGTTTATGAACGCGGTCGTCCGGATGTTATGGTGGGGACATACCAGCCAAGTCGAATGTGATAGTCCGGGCCGCCGTCGCGACACTGCCAGATGCCCTACGGAGGAAATTCTTGCCGACAATGGTTGAACCTGACGAAAACTTAGCGCCGAGTATGCCAGGGCCACGTTTACTCATTCTGGGTCATTGCGACGTTTCGATATGGGGAATGACAATCGAGGAACGTCATATGCGTGCATTTCGTCGGGCAACTATGCATCAAACTGAATCGACGGGTGGTGGTACCGTAATCATCCGAGCTGACTATATTTTGGGCGAGGACCTTGTTCGCCGATTAACCGAATCCGAAGGTGTGATTCTGGCGATTCCAGGCACTGATCCAGCAAGTATGATTGCCGTCGCGGCACATGCTGGTTCCCAGAAAGTGGCGGATGTGCGCGCCATCGTGGCCCATGAGGTTGACTGCGAGAGCGACCAGATTCCAGACGGAATCAGGATTTTGAACCCGAGTGAATTGGGGTCGGAGTACAATCGGCCATTGCGTAAACGAGTGGCGCCCTTGGTCTTGTCGGCGAACGATACGCCGATCGAAAATATCGAGCGCGTGACCTTCGATGCGGTCTACAAGGGCGCTACGGATTTCGTCACAAAATGGGTGTGGCCAGTACCGGCTCGCTGGGTGACTCGATGGGCCGCCGCACGCAAGATAACGCCGAATACGGTCACGACTTTCAGCCTTGGATTGGTGGTTCTGGCCGCGCTCCTTTTTGCGCAAGGAAATTTCCTTGTCGGCATCGCTGTTGCCTGGGCGATGACATTTTTGGATACGGTTGACGGAAAGCTTGCGCGGGTGACCCTTACCTCGTCGCGTTGGGGAAACATCTACGACCACGGAATTGATCTCATCCACCCGCCGTTTTGGTGGTGGGCCTGGTGGTATGGACTTAAGGAAAGTTCAGTTCAAGGGATGACGCCGGAATTGGAATGGGCCCTCGGGATCATCATCATCGGGTACGTCGTGGGCCGGCTCATGGAAGGCGTATTCAAGCTCTTCTTCGGCATCGAAACTCATATATGGCGGCCCGTGGACTCCTATTTCAGAACCATCACGGCTCGCCGTAATCCTAACTTGGCTATCCTTATGGTTGCTACGCTTGCGGGGCGGCCTGACCTCGGCTTTTTGGCCGTCGCCGGATGGACCATTTTTTCTCTAATCTTTCATGCGGCGCGAATATTCGCGGCGGCTTGGGTGCGCGCGTCGGGCGGTGAAATTCGTTCGTGGATGAACGAGCCCAGCTAGACTGGGCATTCAGACGCACGCACCCAAATTCCCAACCAGCCTAGAAAGCGTATTGCCAGCCGAGCGTGATGATTACTTCGCGGGTCATTTGCGGACCGTTCAGGTTCTCGTACATCGGCGCGCCGATCTCGAGAGCAAGACGTTGACCGCGAATCGCTCCACTCTGGCCCATGAAGTTGAGCCCACCGTGGATGAATACGCGCTCGCCGCCGTAATTATCGGGGTCGGCAGTTTGTATTGGAGCACGAATTTGGTCATCCTCACCGTCGATGCGGCCTTCGGTCTCGAAGGCCAAGCGAAGCGATGAGCTCATCCACGGAAACCACGAGTATTGACCCCACGCCGTTACTCTATGGATGTCGCCGAAGTTGTAGCCCTCGTCGTTGTCCTCGGTGCGAATCTCGCTCGTCCATTGGGCGCCCCAGGTCCAGTCTTCGTATTTTCCGTTGTAGGTTAGGCCTGGATGCAGGTCGAAACTTCCTGAGCCGCTTTGCATGGCGTAGGGCACGCGAAGCGTTGGCGCCGTATTGTGGGGGGCGAGGACGCGCGCCTCATTTTCGATGTCAGCCGTCGGCAGCCCCACCACAGCGTTGAAGTGAATTTTGTGTGTGCCATCGTTATACAGCTTGATCAGACCGCCGATCTTGGTATTGGCAAAACCTTTCGTCACGGTCGTAAATGTTCCTAGTCGGTTGGTGCCGGCCCCACCCTGGAACGTAATGTGGTCCATCTCTTTTCGCACGTACATTCCCATGGCCATTAGGGTCAGCCAATTAGTCGGTGCGTACATGGCGCCGAACATGTGCATTTCCATGTTCATGTCTGTTGGAACAACCCGGAAGGTCGCTGGCGGAGCATTTGGGTTGGCCACATTTGCCGCGATGAAATCTGGTGAAACCTCTTCGCGTCCTATTTGGTTCCTGCCCATGTCCATGAACATGTAACGGTAAGACAGCATAAGCTCGCCTTCACCGTGCATGTGGTCACCCATCACGCCGATTGGCGCATGGCCAGCCGCGTTGAGTTTGCCGAGTCCGCCTCGAGTGAATTTAACGCCGAAATAGCGCGGCACATCACTATCGTCGCCGCCATGATCTCCGTCGGCATAAACCATCGTGGGCAACGAAATAGTTACCGCGGCGCAAACAGCAAGGATTGCGAACCAAGTTCTAGAAGTCTTCATAATTTCATCCTCCTCGCAGCGATCCGCCCCGCTGTGAAAAGAGTTGCGGATCGAGCTAGATCGAAACCAAAATATCCGTTTGAGCGATGAGACACGGGCGTCCCCGCCCGCTTAGGTCGGGTAGGCGAAAACTGAGCAGAATCTTTCCCGCATCGCGATGACCGTGGTCATTCACGTCGATCTCAGAACTATTATTTGAAAGTTCTGGAAACGTTTGAACCTAACGACCCCGGGCGTCCCCAATTCCCCAAACGACCCCCGCGGTCAGCTATGCCGCACACAGCAACACAACCTGAGCCAACAGGGGCGTAAGATTAATTTGTTAAGTTTCGGGGCGGTGCTCTGGCTCGAAAGGGGCGGTGCTCGGTCTGCGAAAATCCGCCTTCATAAAGCTCCATGTACGCCGCCAACTCGACCAAGATGGGAATCTTGAACAGGACGACGTTTGCCGGAATGATCTTTCCGACCGGGTGGAGGGAGAAGCAGATCGGGCAGTGAGGGCACGACCAGTCTTCCGAGTCCGGTACCTCGGAGCCGATGCGCAGCGGTACGAATTCGATACCGTGGGATGAGCATATCGGAACCAGGATTTCTTGACCCATGCCAGCCGCGGGAGCAGCGCGTGCCGGCTGGAAAACCAAGGGAACGACAAACTGCGTGAGCAGCGCAGCGATCGCTAGCCAAGTGGCGGCGGGCCGTACCCTCTTTCTATGCGGTCGAAAGCCAAACACCTTCGATTTGGTGCCTCCGTTTCGGCGGAATGACCGATTCACTCCAGCGTAGGGGCGCGTTTGTATCACAGGAGCACCAGGACGCAAAATGGATCTGATTGGTCGTGCCAACCTCCGCCATTCGACCCGCGTCATCATGGCCCACCAATTTCTTTCCCTAAGATGTCGGGGGCTCTGGGCTTACTCGATCAAATTGATAATCATGGTAAATGCGGACAAGGTTTGTTTTCGAATGACTCGGAAAAACAGTCCTTTAAGGCCGCGTCAACCTCGTCCATCGAAACCTGGATGCCGAGTTCGTGTAAGGAGGTAACTCCGTGATCGCGGATGCCGCAGGGGATTATCCCCCCATAGGCCGATAGGTCCGGGTTCACGTTCAGCGAGGCACCGTGGTAACTCACCCAATGGCGCAGGCGCACGCCGATTGCCCCAATTTTGTCCTCACGTCCGTCGCGGCGTACGACCCACACGCCAACTCGACCTGCACGGAATTCCGCTGAGACGCCGAAGCGAGCCAAGGTGCGAATTAGCCAGTCCTGGAGACGGTCAACATGTCGGCGTACGTCGCGGCCTCGATGCGATAGGTCGAGGAGGACGTATGCCACGCGTTGGCCGGGGCCGTGATAGGTGTAGGCGCCGCCCCGTCCAGTCGGCACAACAGGGATATTCCCGGAGGCCACAAGATCTTCTGGTTGCGCACTCGTACCCGCAGTATAGATGGGCGGATGTTCCAGCAACCAGACAAGTTCACGCGTTGTGCCGGCACGAATGCCGGCAACGCGGGATTCCATGGTTCGCACAGCCTCATCATACGCCACAGAGTGTTTGTCGATTTTCCATTCAACACCGTTCGTCATAAATCTGACGCTAACACACGCGCTTGCGGAAGGAAGGTAGATTTGCTATCCCGAATACGACTGATTCCCTCGCGGTCGTGGCGGAAATGGTAGACGCGCAGCGTTGAGGTC